>DASUPO010000100.1:0-2796 GCA_036281075.1 Actinomycetota bacterium
TCGCCGGCGGGCTTGCCCGCCGGCGGCCGCGTCCGGATACTCGAAGGACGTGGAGCAGGAGACCCTCGCCTCACGGAAGCGCTGGGCCGGACGACTCGCCGCGGTCTTCTACCTCGCCAGCGGTGTCCTGAGCCTCGCCACGCTTCCCCTGTCCTCCTCGGACGCCAACCTCGTGGGCCTGGCGACGGTGTCGATCACCGCCCTGGTCGTGGGCGTGGGCGCCTGGGCCGTCGACTGGGGTCGACGGCCCAGGGGATCCTCGCTCTGGTTGGTTCCTCCGGGTCTCCTCCTGATCGCGGCGGGCAACGCGTACGGGGGCAGCGGGTACTTCACCTACGGCGTCTTCTTCCTCCTCGTCTTCGTGTGGATCGGGTTCGCCCACGCACCCGGGACGTCGTTGCTGTTCGCCTTGCCGGCCGCGGCCGCGTACGTCGTGCCGCTGCTCTCCCTGCCGCCCGACGATCTGCGGGCGGGACTCGGCTCGGCGGCCGTCGTGCTCCCGCTGTGCGTCCTGGTGGGCGAGGCCCTGTCGCGGGGAACGGAACGAACGCTGAGGATCGAGGCGGCCTTGCAGCGCGAACGTGAGCTCCGCGAGCGGCAGCAGAAGCTCGAGGCGATGAAGAGCACGTTCCTTCGGGCGGCCTCCCACGAGCTTCGTACGCCGATCACGATCTGCCGCGGGCACCTCGACGTCCTCGATCCGCGCACCGGGTCGGACGAGGTCGCCCGGACCCTCCGTCTCGTCGTCGACGAGCTCTCCAGGATGGGCCGCCTCGTGGAGGACATCACGACGCTGACCCGGCTGGAGGATCCGGACGGGCTGGCGCTCGAGACCTTCGCGGCCGCGGACCTGCTCCGGGAGGTGTCCGCGAAGGCGGAGCCGCTGTTGGACGGACGACTGTCGGTCGAGGGGGCCGCCGACGGCCGGATCACGGCGGATCGCCATCGGCTCCATCAGGCGCTGCTCGGCCTGATCTCGAACGCAGCGAACCACGCGGGACCCTCGGCGACGGTCACGTTGCGGTCGGTGCGCGAGACGGCCGGCTGGCGTTTCGAGGTCGCCGACGACGGCGTCGGTATCGGGGACCTGGATCGTGGCGCGCTGTTCCAACCGTTCATGCACGGTCCCGACTCGGACGGGACGGGTCTCGGGCTCGCCCTCGTGGAGCGGATCGCGCGAGCGCACGGAGGGGAGACGGGCATCGAAGAGCCCTCCCCGGGTGCGACGTTCTGGATCCGGATCCCTGCATGAAGGTGCTGATCGTCGAGGACGAGGAGAAGATCGCCTCGTTCATCGTGAAGGGCCTCGAGGGCGTGGGCTACGAGACCGAACACGTCGTCACGGGGGCGGCGGCGATCGAGCGCGCGCACGATGCCGAAGTGATGGTGCTCGACCTCGGCTTGCCGGACCTCGATGGCATCGACGTTCTGCGCCGCGTCCGAGAGCTCGACCTCGAGACGCAGATCGTCGTCCTGACCGCCAGGGCCGAGCTGGCCGATCGCGTGCACGGCCTCGAGCACGGTGCGGACGACTACCTCGTGAAGCCGTTCGCCTTCGAGGAGCTCCTCGCGCGGATCCGGGCGCGGGTCCGAGCGCTCGAGCAGGTCGAGCGCCGTCACCTGAACGCGGACGGCATCCGGATGGATCTCCTCGATCGGCGGGTGTCGGTCGACGGCAAGGCGGTGGAGCTTCCCGCGAGACAGTTCGAGCTCCTCGAGGTGTTCCTGCGGAACGCGGGCAAGGTCCTCACGCGCGACCGCCTGCTCGAGCAGGTGTGGGGTCTCCCATTCGATCCTGGTTCGAACGTGGTCGACGTCTACGTCGGCTATCTCCGGAAGAAGATCGGCCCCGACAGGATCGAGACCGTGCGCAACCGCGGCTATCGCTTCATGGCGGACCCGCCTCGATGAGCTGGTGACGACCCTGCGAGCTCGAGCGTTCGGCGGAGACGGGAGGATTCGAACCTCCGAGGGAGTGTTACCCCCCTAACCGCTTAGCAGGCGGCTGCTTTCGGCCACTCAGCCACGTCTCCGGGCCGAGTCTACCGAGGAGCGGAGCCGGGCAGGGACGAAGGGTAGGCTCCCCGCCGTCATGCCGGACGTGGTGGTGGTGGGCGGGGGGATCGTCGGCGCCGCCTGCGCGTTCGAGCTCGCCAAGCGCGGAGCGTCGGTGACGCTGCTCGAACGCAAGGAGCTGGCGGCGGGAGCCTCGGGCCGGAACAACGGGCTGTGGGTCACGCCGGTCGATCCCACCCTGTTGCCGATGGCGCGGCGGAGCCTCGCCGCCTACCTCGAGCTTGCGGAACGTTCGCCGGTCCCGTTCCGGCTGGATCGCGAGCCGATCGGCATGGTGGTGGTGGCGCTCGACGCCGCCGATGTGCCGATAGGCGACCGCGAGCACGAGCCGTACCTGGCCGCCGGCGTCCGGATCGACCGGTTGGATGCGACGGAGGTCCGCGATCTCGAGCCCGCGATCACGCCGGACGTCGTGGGCGGCTGGCACGTGGACCACGGCCATCACCTGGCGCCGGCCGCGCTCACCGTCGCGCTCGCGTCGCTGGCGCGGGACCGCGGCGCGACGGTTCGGCACCATCTCCCGGTGCGGGCGCTGCTCGAACGGGGCGACCGGGTCGTGGGCGTCGTGACGGACGACGGCCCGGTGGAGGCCGACGAGGTGCTCGTGGCCGCGGGGCCATGGACGACGTCGCTGCTCGATCCGCTCGGGATCCGCCTGCCGATCGTGTCGGCCCGCGGCTGGCTCGTGCGACTCGGCGCGCCGAGCGGCGTGGTCCGGCA
>DASUPO010000101.1:0-45746 GCA_036281075.1 Actinomycetota bacterium
TCGAGGCGGCTCCCCGCCTCAGGGTGGTGGCGCGCGCCGGCATCGGCGTCGACAACGTCGACGTCGATGCCGCCACGCGCCGCGGCGTGATGGTCGTGAACGCGCCGCAGTCCAACACGATCAGCGCCGCCGAGCACACGATGGCGCTCTTGCTCGCGCAGGCCCGGAACGTGCCCCAGGCGAACACCGAGCTGCACGCGGGTCGGTGGAACCGCGAGCGCTGGGAGGGTGTCGAGCTGGCCGGCAAGACGCTCGGCCTGATCGGGCTCGGCCGCGTCGGGACCCTGGTCGCACCACGCGCACAGGGCTTCGGCATGCGCGTGATCGCGTTCGACCCCTACGTCTCGACCGATCGGGCCAAGGAGCTGGGCGTCGACGTGATGCCGACGCTGGAGTCGCTGCTCGTCCAGGCGGACTTCGTGTCGATCCACCTCCCCGGGTCACCCGAGACCGCGGGGCTGATCGGGGAGCACCAGCTCGCGATGCTCAAGCCCGGCGCCCGGCTCGTGAACACGTCGCGCGGCGGGATCGTCGACGAGGACGCCCTCGTGAAGGCGCTCGAGGAGGGACGTCTCGCGGGCGCGGCGCTGGACGTGTTCGCCGAGGAGCCGGCGACGGGGTCCCCGCTCCTCGGCTTCGACCAGGTCGTCGTGACGCCGCACCTCGGCGCCTCGACGGTCGAGGCGCAGGACAAGGCCGGGACCACCGTGGCCGAGATGGTTCGCCTCGCCCTCGAGGGCCAGTTCGTCCCCTACGCGGTCAACGTCTCCGCCGGCGCCGAGGTGAGCGAGGCGGTGCGCCCGTTCGTCGGTCTCGCCGAGCGGCTGGGCGCGCTCGCCGCCGGGCTGGCGGACGGCGGCGTGCGCTCGATCGTCGCCTCCTACCTCGGCCGGATCGCGGAGCACGACACCCGCGTCCTCACCCTCGCGATCCTGAAGGGCATCCTCGGGCGCTCGGTGCACGAGCCGGTGTCGTTCGTGAACGCCCCGATGCTCGCGCGTGACCGGGGGCTGACCGTGAGCGAGATGCGTTCGACCGGCTCCCAGGACTACGTGAGCCAGGTGTCGATCCGCGCCGAGACCGAATCGGGCTCCACGGTCGACGTGGGTGGGACGCTGCTCGGGCGGAAGAACGCGGAGCGCGTGATCCAGCTGTGGGACTTCGAGGTGGAGATCGAACCGGCGACGCACATGCTGTTCTTCGTGTACGAGGACCGGCCGGGCATCATCGGGAAGGTCGGCACGCTCCTCGGTGAGCACGACATCAACATCGCGACGATGGAGGTCGGTCGGAAGGCCGCCGGCGGTGACGCGTTGATGGGGCTCACGCTCGACTCGCCCGTCCCGGCCGACGTCCTGCGGACGATCGCGGAGGCGATCGACGCCCACACGATCCGCGCCGTCACGCTCGATCCATGACCGGCGGTCCACGGGACGTGACCTCGGGTGTCCGGGCGGGGGGACCCGCGTGCTACGCTCGCCGAGCCATGGAACGGTTCACGACGACGCCACTCATCCACGGGGAACGCTGACGCGACACCCGCGTCACGCCCCGTAGACCCGCTCGTCGACCCTCGCACCGCCGCAGCACCCGAAGGGAGCCCGCTCCGTGACCCGCTCGCCGAGATCCAATGTCCGTCGGCTCGCCACCGGCCGCCTGATCTCCATCACCGGCGGCACCGCCGCATACACCGCGCTGAACTACACCGTGTGGGAGCGCACGCACTCGCCGTACATGCAGGCGCTCGCGCTCCTGCTCACGTTCGGCGTGGCCGGCCTGATCGGGCCGTTCACGGGCGCACTGGGAGACCGGTTCAGTCGCCGGACCGTGATGATCTGGTCCGAGATCATCTCGGCCGCCTTCTTCGCCGCGATGGTCTTCGCGAAGGACCCCGGGCTGCTGATCGCGCTCGCGTTCGGGTCCGCGATCGCCGAGCTGCCGTTCTTCTCGGCGTCCCGCGCCGCGATCCCGAACCTGATCGAGTCCGAGGATCACCTCTCGTGGGCCAACAGCCTCGTCACGATGGGGAGCCACGCCGGGATCGCCGTCGGTCCGGTGATCGGCGGCGCGCTCGTGGCATTGCTCGCTCCCGGCGACACGCCGTCCCCCGACCAGCTGCATCAGGCGAGCGCGGTCGTGTTCGGGCTGAACTCGATCTCGTTCCTGATCTCGCTCGCGATCACGCTCACGATCCGCGGCAGGTTCCAGGAGGATCGGCCCGCCGAGGCCGAGCCGGAGCACGAGGGGATGCTGGCGGGCGCCGCCTACCTGCTCCGGGAGCCGGTCCTGCGGCGGATGGCGTTCGCGTGGCTCGTGTTCGTCCTCGGGATGGGCATGGGCATGGTGGCCGACGCGCCGCTGGCGGAATCCTTCGGTGTCGGCGGCTGGGGGTTCGGCCTCCTGATCACGTGCTGGGGACTGGGGTCCGTGCTCGGGACCGTGGTCGGGCGCTGGATGAACGCCCGGACCGAGCCGCTGTGGATGGTGTTCGGCGCGGCCGGCGTGGCGGTCTCGGCGTTCGGCGTGGGCCTGTTCGCCGTCTTCCCGCTCGTCCTGCTGTCCCTGCTGGTGATGGGGACGTCGGACGGGATCTCGATCGTCGCCGAGAACGGGATCATGCAGCGGCGCACTCCCGACGCCGTCCGGAGCCGCACGATGGCGGCGCTGGAGGCGGTCCTGTCCCTCGGCCTCGCCGGCGCCTACCTCGCCGCCGGGCCGGTCCTGCGGGTGGTGGAGGCTCAGTCCGTGTACGTGATCGCGGCCTTCTTCGCGGTGGCGGCCACCCTGGTCCTGCTGCCGCTCGTCCGTCTGCGGACCGACGGGGGTCGGCCAGCCGGCCCAGGAGGCGCCGCCCGGCAACCGACTACCGAGGAACGCGCGACTGTGTGATTCTTGCCCTCGATGGCGGAGGCCTCGGGGCGCACGGCGGTACGGCGGGTCGCGGTGGCGCGGGGGATCTCCCTGGCCGGGAGCGGCGCCGCCTTCGCCGCCCTCGCCTACATCGTCTATCGGCTGACGGGGGAGTCGGCGGTCTGGCTCTCCGTGACGCTGCTGCTCACGATGGGGGTCCAGGGCCTCGTCCAGCCGCTCGCCAGCTGGCTCGGCGACCGCTTCGATCGCCGCCGCGTCTTGGTGGCATCGGATCTGGCCGCCGCCGCGGGGTTCGTCGCTCTCGCGTTCGCGAGGACGCCCGGCCAGCTCGTGGCGATCGCGTGCGTCACCGCGATCCTCGAGTCGCCCGTCTGGGCGGTGGCGGCGGCGTCGATCCCCAACCTCGTCGACGATGAGCATCTGCCGTGGGCAAACGGGCAGGTGGCGATCGGACGGCATCTCGGGAGCTTCATCGGGCCGCTCCTCGGGACCCAGGTCGTGGCGCTCCTCGCCGGCGAGGGCGCGAACCCCGACGAGCTGCTCGGCGCCGGCGCCGTCGTCTTCGGCCTCAACGCGGTGACGTTCGTCGCCTCGGCCTGGCTGATCGGCCGCACGCCGGGTCGATTCAGCGACGAGCGCCGGGCGACGGAGGAGCACGCGGGGATCCGCGCGGGCTTCCGGTACGCGATGAGCGACCGCGTCCTGCGGGCGATCCTGATCGGATGGTCGGTCCTCCTCCTCGGCGTCGGACTGATCCTCGTTGCGGAGCTGCCGTACTCGGACGCGTTCGGACAGGGAGCCTTCGGCTACGGATTGATCTCCGCGCTCTGGGGCGGGGGCGCCGCGCTCGGCGCCGTGTTCGCCGCCCGTTGGCTCACGGCCCAGCGGGAGCCCGGGACGCTCCTGGTCTCGGTGGCGCTCGGCGGCCTGGTGATGTTCGCGATCGGGTGGTCGCCGTTCTGGGTCCTGGCGCTTGGGCTGATGATCACCGAGGGGATCTGCGAGGGCTTCGCGAGCGTGGCGGAACAGGGTCTGTTGCAGCGTCGCACTCCCGACGAGGTGAGGAGCCGCGTGGCCGGGGCGGTCGAGGCCGCGACGCTGATCGCGCTCGCGATCTCGTTCACCGCGGGCGGGCCCATCGTCGACTGGCTCGGCCCGAGGGCCGCCTACTACGTGAGCGGGGTGATGACGCTGATCGCGGCCCTGATCATGTCCGGACCGATGCGGAACCCTGGGGTCCCGCCGCACCTGGCGGACCGGACGCTCGGGTTCGGCGTCCCCGAGCCGGTGCCCGCGGACCGGACCGCCAACCCCTAGCGCGTCGCCGGCCTGATCGCCGGATCGGGGATCAGCACCCGGAACGAGGCGCCGCCGCCATCGCGGTCCTGCACCCACGCGCGGCCGGCGTGCGCTTCCGCGAACCTGGCCACGAGCGAGAGCCCGACGCCGAGGCCGGGTGAGGGAGCCGATCCCTCGCCGCGCTCGAACGGTTGGAACAGCCGGTCGCGTTCCTCGTCGGCGACGCCGGGTCCGTCGTCCTCGACCCGGATGATCACGCCCTCGTCGACACGGCTCGCGCCGACCCAGATCGTGGCCGTCGGCGGCGTGTGCTTCACGGCGTTCACGAGCAGGTTCTCGACGATCCGGACCGTCATCGACTCGTCGATCCAGGCGTCGATCGGCTCCGCCTGGACGTGGACCGTCCGCTCCTCGAGGACGTCGGACTCGGCGACCGTCCTGCCGAGCAGGGCCCCGATGTCCGCGAGCTCCCGGCGGGGCTGCACGAGACCGCGGGTGAGCCGGTCGATGTCGAGGAGGTCGTTCACCATCGCGCTCAGGCGCTTCGCCCTCCGCGCGAGGCTGTGGATCAGCTGCTTGCGATCCTCCTCGGGGATCCGGAGCTCGTCCGCGCTCTCGAGCATGATCGCGCTGCCGAGGATCGCCGAGAGCGGTGTGCGGAGGTCGTGGGAGACCGCGGTCAGGAACGTGTTCTTCATGTCGTCGGCCTCGCGCAGGCGCTCGACGGCCATCCGTTCCATCTCGAGCGCCTGCGCGAGCTCCTGTTCGGCCCGCTTCTGCTCGGTGATGTCGTACATGACGCCCTGGTAGAAGAGGATGTCGCCCGAGCCGTCGCGCACCGGGACGGTCACGTCGTGGACCCAGACCACCCGACCGTCCCGCGCGATCATCCGGTAGTCCTCGCTGAAGGGATCGTCGTCGGACGCGGCCTGCTCGACCTGGAGCACGCGCTCGCGGTCGTCGGGGTGGAGCAGCTCGCGCCACAGCGTCGGTCGCGCCCTTCGCTCCTCTGGCGTGTACCCCAGCAACTCCTCGTACTTGGGGCTGATGTAGTCGGGGCTGTCGCCGGAGCCGCCCGCGCCCTCGATGTAGACGACCGCCGGGATCTGCTCCGCCAGCGACCGGAACTTCCGGACCTCGGAGCGCAGGTCCGACTCGAGCCGCTTCTGCTCCGTGATGTCGACGACCAGCCCGATCCAGTGCGCGGGTCGGTCGAGCGCGGCCGGGACGTAGATCGCCTCGTCCCGGACCCAGACGATCGGTCCGCCGGCCGTGCGCATCCGGTACTCCTGGAGGTAGGGCTCGAACGATGCGTCCGCCCTGGCGTCGGCGGCCATCAGGTCCGGCAGGTCGTCCGGGTGGACGATCGAGTACCAGAACTCCTGTGAGCTCGTGAACCGTTCCGGCGGGTACCCGGTCAACTGTTCGATCCGCGGGCTCACGTAGGACGTCGTCCCCGTGGTCCCCACGGCCTCGACGTAGGCGACGCCGGGCATCCACGCCAGGACGTGATGGAACCCGGGGTCGAAGGCCGACAGGCCTGGGGCGAGCGGTGTGGGCACGGCTGTCATCGAGGATCGGACCTCCGTTCCACCCATCGGACGAACGGGGGACCTCCTTGACGCTGCGTCGTAGGCTCCGTCGGGCCGCCGACCGAGGAGCCTCGATGCCGGAGACGTTCACGTTCTACGTGCAGCCCTGGTACCGACGATCGCCCTACTACGAGGCCACGAAGCGGGCGGGCTGCAAGAGCTGGGGCCTGTACAACCACATGCTGCTGCCGACCCTCTACGACGATCCGGTTACCGAGTACTGGGCGCTCCTGAACGACGTCACGATGTGGGACGTCGCGGTCGAGCGCTGCGTGGAGATCACGGGACCCGACGCGTTCGCGTTCACGAACCTGCTCACGTGCCGGGACCTGACGACGTGCGCGGTCGGCCAGTGCAAGTACGTGCTGCTGACGTCTCGACGCGGAGGGATCGTGAACGATCCGGTGCTGCTCCGTCTCGACGAGGACCGCTTCTGGCTCGCGCTCGCGGACTCCGACGCGCTGCTGTACGCCAAGGGTGTGGCCGCCTTCGCGGGGCTCGACGTCGACATCCAGGAGGCGGACGTCTCCCCGATGCAGGTGCAGGGCCCGAGGTCGAAGGAGGTGATCCGGTCGCTGTTCGGCGACGCCGTCGCGGGCCTGCGCTACTACCACTGCGCCCCGGTCGAGGTCGACGGCATCCCCGTCGTCGTTTCGCGGACCGGATGGACCGGGGAGGTGGGCTTCGAGATCTACCTCCGGGACTCGGCGCGCGGGGACGACCTCTGGCGGCTCGTGGAGGAGGCGGGCGCGCCGTTCTCGATCCGGGCGATCGCCCCGTCGGAGGCACGGCGGATCGAGGCGGGGATCTTCAACTACGGATCGGACATCCGTCCCGAGGACACCCCCTTCCACGTCAGCGGGCTCGAGCGGCTCGTCGAGCTCGAGCAGGAGGCCGACTTCATCGGGAAGGATGCCTTGCGCCGGATCGAGGCCGAAGGAGTCGACCGCAAGCTCGTGGGGATCTGGATCGAGGGCGACCCGATGAGCGACGAGGGCGCGCTCGACGACTTCTGGCCGGTGTTCGGCGCCGACGCCTCGGACCGCGACGGGGAAGCTGGCGCGATCGGCCGCGTAACCGCGGGCGCGTGGTCTCCCCGGCTGGAGCGGAACATCGGCTACGCGTGGGTGCCGGTCACGCGCGCCGAGGTGGGGACGACCCTGGAGCTCCGCGCGAACACCGGCGTGCGGACCGCCGAGGTGGCCTCGCTGCCGTTCGTCGACCCGGCAAAGGAGATCCCGAGGTCGTGAGCGGATCGATGCCGTTCGACCGCGCGGCGGAGTACTACGACCGGACCCGCAGCATGTCGGAGGAGGCGGCCCGTGAGGTCACCGCCCTCCTCGTGGAGGAGCTCCGTGGTCGCGGACGTTGTCTCGAGATCGGGGTCGGGACCGGCATCGTCGCCCTGTCGCTCGCGGCCGCGGGCATCCCGATGGCGGGGCTCGATCTCTCCGAGCCGATGCTCGCCAAGCTCGTGGACAAGGCGGGCGGGCGCCCGCCGTTCCCGCTCGTGCGAGCCGATGCGACGCTGTTGCCCTTCGCCGACGATCGGTTCGGTGGAGCGGTGGTCCGCCATGTCCTGCATCTGGTTCCGAGGTGGCGCGTGGTCGTCGCCGAGCTCGTCCGGGTCGTCGCGAGGGGCGGCGTGATCGTGATGACCCGCGGCGACATCCCCGCCGCGTGGCGCGCCGCGACCGATCGGTTCATCGAGCTGGTCGGGGAGCCGTCGTTCTTCGCAGGCCTCTCCGCATGGGACCCGGGCACGCTGGACGCCGAATTCGCGGAGCACGGCGCGCCCGCCCGCTCACTGCCGCCGGTTCCCGAACGCGTGCCGCAGACCCTCGAGGTCTTCCTCGAGCAGATGGCTGACGGGCTCCACTCGTGGACGTGGGAGGTGGAGGAGGGCAGACGGCGCGAGGCCGCTGAAGAGGTTCGGCGCTGGGCGATGGAGACGTACGGCTCGCTCGACCCGCCCGGATCGCGCGACGTCGCGATCGAGTGGCGGGCCTACGACCTGCCCTGACCAGGACCGCCGGGTATCCTGTCACCTTCCGTCCGGCCGCCGGAGCCTGCGAGGAGGAACGGGTGCCGATCACGCACGTCGACAAGATCTGGATGGACGGCGAGCTGGTGCCCTGGCAGGACGCCCAGGTGCACGTCCTGTCGCACGCGGTGCACTACGGCAGCGGCGTGTTCGAGGGCATCCGGGCCTACGAGACGGCCCGCGGGCCCGCCGTCTGGCGACTCGACGAGCACCTGAGGCGGCTGTTCCGGTCGGCGAAGCTCTATCACATCGAGATCCCGTACTCGCTCGAGGCGCTCACGCAGGCCACGAAGGACGTGATCTCGGCGAACGGGCTGGACTCCTGCTACATCCGGCCGCTCGTGCTCCGGGGCTACGGCGAGATGGGCGTGAACCCGCTCGACGCGCCCGTGGACGTGGCGGTCGCGGTGTGGCCGTGGGGCGCCTACCTGGGCGAGGACGCGCTCGAGCAGGGCGTCCGGATCAAGATCAGCAGCTGGCGCCGGAACAACCAGAACTCGTTGCCGGCGGCGGCCAAGGCGACCGGGCAGTACATCAACTCGGTCCTGGCCAAGGTCGAGAGCCTGAAGGCCGGCTACGACGAGGCCGTGATGCTGAACGAGTCCGGATACGTGACCGACGGGTCCGGCGAGAACGTGTTCATCGTGCGCGACGGCGTCCTCGACACGCCGCCGATCTCGGCGGGCTGCCTCGACGGGATCACGCGCGCCTCGGTGATCGCGCTCGCCCGCGACCTCGGCTTCGAGGTCCGCGAGCAGAACCTCGTGCGCACCGACCTCTACAACGCGGACGAGGCGTTCTTCACCGGCACCGCGGCGGAGATCACCCCGATCCGCGAGGTCGACGACCGCGTCGTGGGCGAGGGGCACCGCGGACCCGTGACCAAGGAGCTGCAGGGCGCGTTCTTCGCCGCCACGAAGGGCGAGGACGATCGGTACCTGTCGTGGCTCACGTTCGTGAACGACTGATGCCGGAGCCCGAGCAGCCATACCGGCTCCCGAGGACGGTCGCTCCGTCCCGGTACGACCTCGAGCTCGCCCCGGACCTGGAGGCCGAGACGTTCGACGGCGTCGTCACCGTCGCGGTGGACGTGCTCGAGCCGGTCACCGAGATCGTCCTGAACGCGAACGAGCTGACGCTGGATGAGGCGAGCCTCGCCGCGGCGGACGGACGGCGAGTCGAGGTCTCGAAGATCCTGATGGACGACGAGGCGGAGCGCGCGACGCTCGCGCTCGGCGAGACGGCGGACCCGGGAGCGTGGTCGGTGCGGATCGCGTTCCACGGGAAGCTGAACCCGCGGCTCGAGGGCTTCTACAAGAGCACGTTCACCGACGCCGACGGGAAGCCCCGGGTGATCGGGACGACGCACTTCGAGGCGACGGACGCCCGCAAGGCCTTCCCCTGCTGGGACGAGCCCGATCTGAAGGCGGTGTTCGGCATCACCCTCGTGGTCGCCGAAGACCTGGCCGCGGTCTCGAACGGCCCCGAGACGGGGCGCGAGGCCGCCGGCGACGGCAGGGTCCGGATCCGCTTCGCCGACACGATGAAGATGTCGACCTACCTCGCCGCGTGGGTCGTGGGTCCGCTGGAGCTGTCCGCGCCCGCCGACGCCCGCGGCGTCCCGGTCCGGACCGTGCACGTGCCGGGCAAGTCCCACCTCACGGGGTTCGCGGCCGACGTCTCCGTGCACTCGCTGAACTGGTTCGCCGACTACTACGGGATCCCGTACCCGGAAGCGAAGGTCGACAACGTCGCGATCCCGGACTTCGCGCAGGGCGCGATGGAGAACGTCGGGTGCATCACGTACCGGGAGCAGGTCCTGCTGATCGACCCGGCCCGCTCGACCCAGGAGGAGCAGCTCGACGTGGCGGAGACGATCGCCCACGAGCTCGCCCACATGTGGTTCGGCGACCTCGTGACGATGCGGTGGTGGAACGGGATCTGGCTGAACGAGGCGTTCGCGACGTTCATGTCGATGCTCGCGGTCGACGCGTTCCGGCCGGAATGGGAGATCTGGAACACGTTCACGCGCGACCGGACGAACGCGCTCGAGATCGACGCGCTCGAGACGACGCGGCCGATCGAGTACGAGGTCCGCTCGCCGGACGACGCGAGCGGGATGTTCGACACCCTCACGTACGTGAAGGGCGGGGCCGTGCTCCGGATGCTCGAGCAGTGGCTCGGGCCGGAGCGGTTCCGCGATGGGATCCGGCGCTACCTCGCGAAGCACGCGTACGGGAACACGGAGACGCACGACCTGTGGGACGCGCTCGAGGAGGAGACCGGGGAGCCCGTCCGGCGGACGATGGACGCCTGGATCTTCCAGGCGGGCTACCCGGCGATCTCCGTGGCTCGCGACGGAGATCGCGTCAGGTTCACCCAGCACCGGTACCTCCCGTCGAACCCGGACGACGACACGACGTGGCCGGTGCCGCTGATGGTTCGTCAGGTGGCCGGCGAGGCCGAGCGCCTCGACCGGATCCTGGTGGAGGCGGACGGCGCCGCGCTCGACCTGCTGGCCCCCGACGCGGTGGTGATCGCGAACGCGGGCTCGGCGAGCTTCGTCCGCGTGTTCTACGACGACGAACTCCGGTCGCGGATCGTGAGCCGGGCGATCGACGTCCTGTCGCCGATCGAGCGCTACTCGCTGGTCGACGACGCGTGGGCCGCCGTCGTGGCGGGCCAGGCGCCGGCCGCTTCGTTCCTCGATCTCGTCGCCGGCTTCGGCGACGAGATCGACCTCCGCGTGTGGCAGGCGATCCTCGGCGGGCTCGGGTGGCTCGACCGGTTCGTCGACGACGAGCCGCGCGAGCGCCTGCGGGCGTTCGTGCGCGACCTCGTGCGGCCGGCGCTCGCGCGGCTCGGCTGGGACCCCGCGGAGGGCGAGACCGACCTCACCCGCGCGCTCCGCGGCCAGCTCGTCCAGTCGCTCGCGATCCTCGGCGCGGACCCGGAAACGATGGCTCAGTGCCGGGAGCTCGAGCTCGGCGACGAGGGGGATCCACAGCTCCTCCAGGCAGCGGTCGAGGCCGTCGCGGCAGAGGGGACGGCGGACGATCTCGACCGATATTGGGAACGCTACCGGGCGGCCACCACGCCGCAGCACGAGGAGCGGTACCTGTTCGCGACGTCCCGGTTCCCCGGGGAGGCCGAGATCGATCGGATCCTCGCGTCGAGCATGGGCGACGAGGTGCGCACGCAGGACGCGCCGTACCTCCTCGCACGCGCGACGACGAACCGGCATCAGGGGCCGAAGGTCTGGCGGTTCATCGCCGAACGCTGGGACGAGATGCAGGAGCGCTTCGCGTCGTCGAACATCATCGGCCTCGTGTCGGGGATCCGGTACCTGACGGATCCGGCGGTCGTCGAGGAGGTCGATGCCTTCTTCCGGGACCACGACATCCCGCAGAACCATCTGATGCTCCAGCAGGGGCTCGAGCGCATGCGCGTGAACGCCAAGCTCCGCGAACGTGTCGCGCCCGAGCTGGTCGAACGCTTCGGCGGCTAGCGGCCGGATCCACGGCTCGCCGCCCGCACGGGAGGGATCGCGTGGAGCAGCGAAGGCTCGGTCGGATCGGTCACTCCAGCAGCGTGCTGATCTACGGGGGCGCCGCGCTGAGCGACGTGACGCAGGAGGTCGCCGACGCCTCGATCCAACAGGCGCTCGACGCGGGGATCAACCACTTCGACACGGCGGCCGGCTACGGTGACTCCGAGCTCCGCCTCGGCGAGTGGATGCCGCGCATCCGCGACCGGATCTTCCTCGCGAGCAAGACCGGGGACAGGGAGGCCGGCGCCGCGCACGACTCGATCCGACGGTCGCTGGACAGGCTCCGTGTCGATCGGCTCGACCTGATTCAGCTCCACGCCGTGTGCGATCTCGCAGACCTCGGGCGCGCGACCGGTTCCGGTGGGGCGCTGGAGGGCGCGCTCCAAGCGCGCGACGAGCGGCTCGTCGACGCGATCGGGATCACGGGTCACGGGATGAAGGCGCCCGCGGTCCACCTCGAGGCGCTTCGCCGGTTCTCGTTCGACACGGTGCTCACGCCGTGCAACTACCGGCTCTGGATCGAGCCCGAGTACCGCCGCGACCTGGAGGCGCTCGAGGAGGAGATCCGCGCGCAGGACGCCGGGCTGATGGTCATCAAGGCCGTGGCGAGGAACCTGTGGCGCCCCGGCGAGCGCGCGTTCGACACGTGGTACGAGCCGCTGGCCGATCAGCAGACGATCGACGCCGCCGTCGCGTTCGCGCTCTCCCGGCCCTCCGTGACCGGCATCGCCACCGCCGGAGACGTGCGGCTGCTGCCGCTGATGATCGAGGCCGAACGTCGCGCCGCCGGCACGTCGGCCGACGACGCGGCCGACGAGCTCGCTCGCGTTCCCGAGATGGAGCCGCCGTTCGTCCGCGTGCCGGGCCGGGAGGTCCCCGACTGGCTCGAGGACGTCGTGTCGGAGGCGTAGCGCGCTCGGCTGAGTCACGCCCTCGGCCCGATCGAGCATGGGTTCGCCGAGGACTCGAGATCGTCGGAACCCATCGGGGACCTCCGGCCGTCCAACCGTGATCTTCGAGCGAAAGGAGCACGCCATGCGCCGCTCGACCCGCGTCGCCACCCTTGCGACGCTGCTCGCCGTCCTCCTCGTGGGAGGCGCCGGGAGCGCCCTCGCCTGCGGCGGGCTGGTCACGCCGAACGGCACCATCAGCCTGCTGAAGACGACGACGCTCGCGGCCTACCACGACGGCATCGAGCACTACGTCACCTCGTTCGAGTTCGCCGGCGAGGGCCAGGAGGTCGGCTCGATCATCCCGCTGCCCGGCGTCCCCACGGACGTGATCAAGGGCGGTGACTGGACGCTCCAGCGCCTGATCCTCGAGACGCAGCCGCCGTCCCCCGTCGCCCTGCAAGCGTTCGCGGCGGGCGAGGACTCGGCGGCCAGGGCGGAGGTCATCCTGGAGACGAAGGTAGACGCGCTCGACATCACCGTCCTGAAGGGCGGCGGCGACGAGGTCGGCGAGTGGGCGACCGAGCACGGCTACTTCCTCCCGCCGGACGCGCCGGAGGTCCTCGACTTCTACGCCGACCGGAGCCCGATCTTCCTCGCGGCGCGCTTCAACGCCGAGCGGGCCGCGAACCGGGGCGTGCAGACCGGGCAGGGCACGCCGGTCCACATCGTGATCCCCACGCCCAGCCCGTGGGTTCCGCTCCGGATCCTGGCGCTCGGGCGCCAGGCTTCCGAGCTCGTGCAGGCGGACGTCTACCTGCTCACCGATCGACGGCCGGACACGCTCCCCCAGGCCGAACGGTCGAGGGGCTTCGACAGCGACCAGCGCGGGCTGATCCAGGAGGTGAGCGAGCCGGCGTCGACCACGCTGCTGACCGATCTCCGATCGGACCGCGGCATGAAGTGGCTCCCCGCCGACGACATGTGGCTCACGTACATCCGCGTGAACGAGACGGCCGCCAACCTGAAGCACGACCTCGCGATCGACGCGAGCGGCTACGGGCAGCCGAGCCCCGTCGCCGCCGGCTACCCCGTCCCGGCCGGCGCGGCGCCGTGGCCGGTCGTGTGGACCGTCCTCGCAGCGCTCCTCGCCGTCGCGTTCCTGATGGCGGCCACCGATCCGGCGCTGCGGCGGTCGGCGCAGCGGATCTTCCGCCGGTGAAGCGGCGGGCGGTGGCGGCCACGGTCGTGCTGACGCTCCTCGTGGGAGCGGCAGGGGCCACCCGCGGCGCCGCCGCCCGCGCAACCGACGGCGAGGTCCGGATCACGATCCACTACTCGAGGTTCGAACCGGCGGAGATCGCGGTCGAACCCGGCGAGACCGTCCGATTCGTGATCGTGAACACCGACCCGATCGACCACGAGTTCATCCTCGGGGACGCGGAGGTCCAACGCATCCATGAGGAGGGGACCGAGGCGCACCATTCCCCGCGGCCCGGAGAGGTCTCCGTGCCGGCGGGGGAGACCGTCGTGACGACCTACACGTTCCCGGAGATTCGCGACTCGCTGATCTTCGGCTGCCACCTCCCGGGGCACTACGACTTCGGCATGCGCGGCACTGTCGCCGTCGGCTGAAGGTCAGGCCTCGGTCGAAAAGGCGGTCCGGGCGAGGAAGGCGAGAAAACCTTCGCCCGACAGCGGCCTGATCTCGTTGGACTCGTGGTCGAGAATGTGAACCACCTCGAGAGCCTCTCCGCCCACGACTCGAAAGCCGAAGAGGTTGCCCGTTCCGTCGTCGGCGAACGCTACGAAGTCGACCGGATCCCGGTCCGGTTGTTGTTCCAGCAGATACCAATGGCTCGTTGGGTCGGCGGAGAAAACGCACTGAAACGCGAAGTCGCCGCCGCCGAAGGTCGCGAGGAACCAGCGCAGATCGTCCGGCAGCCTCACGCCTACGGCATCTTCAACCCATCCCAGGTCCGTCTCAGACGCTCGACGGTCACCGGGCAGGTCGAACCACGCTGGGTGAGAGCTCTTGGCTTCGTCGACGCGCCTGCTGAAGGTGGCCTGGTCCATCTCGTCGCCCCGGTCGATCAGCTTCCCTGCGCTCGAATACCAGGGCCGGTCATTCTTGCCGATGAGCGAGTCGGAATGCTCGTTTGACATTGGGAGGAGGGGCTCCATACCGTTCGGGAGCGAACGAATCTCAGCTTCGAGGGGAGCGACTCCTGAGCGGACGCGTCGGGGTCGAGGGCGTCGAGGTCTCGACCGAGCACTGGATCGGGGGTGAACGGGTCGGCTCCGCCGACGCGTTCACCGACGTATCCCCGATCGACGAGGAGCCGATCGCGGACGTCGCGCGGGGCGGCGTCGAGGAGGCGGACGCCGCCGTCGACGCCGCCAAGAAGGGCTTCGAGACGTGGGGGTCGATGGCGCTCAAGCAGCGCGCGGAGATCCTCCACCGGGTCGGCGAGCTGATCGAGGAGCGCGCGCCCGAGATCGCCAAGGTCGAGACGCGTGACAACGGCTCGCTGCTCCGTTCGATGACGAACTCGGTGATCCCCCGCGCCGGTTACAACTTCCACTTCTTCGCGGATCACCTCGACAAGCTCGACGAGATCGAGGACTTCGACACCCGCGGCCACACGAACCACGTGAGCTGGGATCCGTCCGGCGCGTGCGTCGTGATCACGCCGTGGAACGCGCCGCTGATGCTCGCGACATGGCGGATCGCGCCCGCGCTCGCGGCCGGCGATCCCGTGATCGCGAAGCCGCCCGAGTGGGCGCCGCTCACGGCGTCGCTCCTCGCCGACATCACGAGGGACGCGGGGATGCCCGACGGCGCGTTCAACGTCGTCCAGGGGATCGGTGAGGAGGCGGGCGCCGCCCTCGTCGCCCATCCGGACGTCGATCGGATCGCGTTCACGGGCTCGGTGGCGACCGGGCGGCTCGTGGCCGCCTCGGCCGGCGCGAACCTCACGCCCGTTTCGCTCGAGCTCGGCGGCAAGGCGCCGTTCCTGATCTTCGCGGACACCGACCTGGACGCCGCGGTGAAGCAGGCGGTGAACCAATTCGACAACGCCGGGCAGGTCTGCCTCGCGGGCACCCGGTTGCTGGTCGAGGACGCGATCCACGACGAATTCCTCTCGCGGTTCTCCGAAGCCGCCGCGGCGATCCGCCAGGGCGATCCCCGCGAGGAGACGACCGACATCGGGCCGCTGATCACGCGGGAGCACTTCCAGCGCGTCGACGGCTTCGTCCAGCGCGCCAAGGCCGAGGGCGTCGAGGTCGCGTTCGGCGGCGGCCCGAACGAGGAGCTCGGCGGCCTCTACTACCGCCCGACGGTGTTCCTCGAGCCTGCCTCGGGCTCCGAGATCCAGCGCGACGAGGTGTTCGGCCCCGTGCTCACGCTCCAGCGATTCTCCGGCGAGGACGAGGGCGTCGCGATGGCCAACGACTCCACGTACGGCCTGTCCGCGATCGTCTACACGGGCGATTCCGAGCGGGCGGATCGCGTGTCGTCGGCGCTCGTCGCGGGAACTGTGTGGGTGAACTGCTTCTACGTCCGAGACCTCCGCGCTCCCTTCGGCGGGTCCCGCAACAGCGGGATCGGCCGGGAGGGCGGATTCTGGAGCTTCGACTTCTACTCGGACGTGAAGAACGTCTGCACCGCGCCCTGGGACTGACCGAGGAACGCTGAGAGGAGCAACCGAACATGGGAGAGATCGTCGGCGCGGGGATCGTCTCGCACGTCCCCACGATCATGCTGCCGAAGGAGACGCGGCTGGAGATCAACGACGGGAACGAGATCACGCTCGTCCCGGGCCTGCGGCGGCTCCGCACCGAGGTCCTGGACCGGCTCCGGGCCGACACGATCGTCGTGATGGACACGCACTGGGAGGTGACGTTCGAGCACATCGTCACCGCGCACGAGAAGCGCGAGGGGATCTTCACGTCCCACGAGCTGCCACGTGGGATGCGCCAGATCCCGTACACGATGCCCGGCGATCCCGAGCTCGCGTTCGCCGTCTCGGCGCAGGCGGAGGGGCGAGACGACACGTGGGTGCTCGCGTCCGACGACCCGTACCTGCCGATCTTCTACGGGACCGTGAACATCTGGTCCTACCTGAAGGAGGGGCCGGAGAACTGGGTGAGCGTCGGGATCAACCAGTGCGGGCAGACCGAGGACTTCCTGCTGCTCGGTGAGCTGATCGGCGAGGCCGTGCTGTCCATGGACCGCAAGGTCGTGCTGCTGGCGTCCGGCGGCCTCTCCCACCGGTTCCTCCCGTTCCGGGAGCTCCGCGGCCGGGAGAGCTCGGACCCGATGAAGAACATCATCACGCCCGAGGCCCGGGAGGCCGACCTGCACGTGCTCGACCTCCTGCAGAAGGGCGACCACGGCGCGGTGATCGGCTGGATCCCCGAGTACCGGAAGGTCGGACCGGAGGGGAAGTTCGGGCACTACCTGATCATGGCCGGGGCCCTCGGGGGCTCGGCGTGCACGGCGCCCGGCGAGCTGTTCAGCGAGTACGAGGCCTCCGTGGGGACCGGGCAGGTCCACGTGTGGTTCGAGCGGCCGGCGGCCGGTTGGACCGCCGACACGGCGGCGGCATAGGCTCCGCGGAGCCGAGAGAGAGGGGCGCTGCGTGGCAACAGAGATGGACAAGTTGGGTGGGGCCGAGGGCTACGAGCGGCTCGGAGGGAGGCGGCTGAAGCTCCTCGACGTGATCGCCCAGTCGGTCGGCCTGATCGGGCCGGTGTTCTCCGCCGCGTTCCTGATCCCGCTGATCGCGGGGTTCGGCTTCTCCGGCAACGGCGCCGGGGTCGCGACGCCGTTCGCGGTGATCGTGGCGTCGATCGGCGTCCTCGCCCTCGGGTGGATCGTCGCTCAGTACGCGAAGCGGGTCCACGCTGCAGGGTCGCTGTACGACTACGTGACGATGGGCCTGGGCTCGCGCGCGGGCGGCTGGGCCGGCTGGGTCTACTACGGCGGCACGCTCCTGTTGTCGTCGGCGATCGCCGTGCTGATCGGATGGCTGATCGCCGATGAAACGAACGGCGTGCTCGCAGCGTTCGAGATCGAGGGACTGCTGCCGATATGGGCGTGGTCACTGATCTACGTCGCCCTCGTGTTCGTGATCCTCGCCGCCGGGGTGCAGATCTCGACGCGCGTCCAACTCACGCTCGCCCTCGTGTCGATGGTCGTCGTCCTCGTCTTCTTCATCAACGTGATCATCGATGCGCCCGAGAACAGCCTCCGCGCGTTCAACCCGGCCGAGGCGCCCGACTACCTCGGGATCCTGTTCGGGGTCCTGTACGGCGTGCTGATCTTCGTGGGCTTCGAAACGGCCGCGAACCTGGCCGAGGAGGCCGAGGAACCGAAGCGGGCGATCCCGCGGGCGGTGATGGTGTCGATCGTGATCGTGGCGATCTTCTACGTGATCGCCGCGTACGCGCAGGTCGCCGGCTTCGGGTTCGACATGGCGACGTTCCTCGACCCGGCGGTCGCAGCGGCGCCGTTGTTCGCGCTGGGATCGCCGGACTCGCCCTACGGGTCGGACCTGATACTGAAGGTCCTGCTCGTGGTCGTGCTGCTGGACGTGATGGCCGTTGGCCTGGGCGCCGCGACCGCGTCGACCCGGGGGGTCTTCGCCCTGGCACGGGATCGGAAGATCCCCGGAGCGCTCGCGAAGACCACGCGGGGCGGCAACCCGATCGCGGGTGCGCTGGTCGTCGCGATCGTGTCGACGGCGTGGGTCGTGGCCTCGCAGGTGTTCGAGGGGGTGTTCGCGACCGGCGTCCTCGAGGCGGCCGACGGTGAGTTCGCGGACTTCACCTGGATCTCCACGATGGGCGCGTTCCTCATCATGACGGTGTACGGCGTGATGGCGTTCGGCGCGTTCTTCGGCCTGAGCGACCATCCGAACAAGGTGGCGCTGGTGGTTTCCGGGTTGCTCGGGATCGGCGTCGCGGTGGGGGCGATCTTCGGGGCGATCTACGAGGTCCCGGAGCCACTGAGCATCGTGTGGATCTGGGGCGTGATCTGGGGCGCGATCGGCCTGGTGGTGGCGCTCGTCGTGAAGGGTCGCGAGCCCGCGCGGCGCGCGCTGGCGGATCTGTCGACGGGCGAGGAGGGCTGAGGGGTCCCAAGGGCGCGATGACGGAGGACGAGCGGCCGCTGCGGCTCGACGCGCCTCGGGACGAGGCGCTCGAGCACGCGGCGAAGCTGGTCGCGGAGGCGTGGCGGAGCTTCGACCGACCCCGGCCTGAGGAGCCGCCGCTCGACGAGCGTCTGCGGACCCTGCTGCAGGCGGGACTGCCGTCGGCGCCGGTGAGCGTGCACGAGGCGCTCGACGACGCGGCGCGCGCGCTCGACGAGTCGATCGCGCAGCCGCGTCCCCGCTACTTCGCGTTCATCGGGTCCTCGGGGCTGGAGATCGGCGCGCTCGGCGATCTCCTGGCCGCCACGTACGACATGAACCTCGCGGTGGACGCGCGCGCCGCCACGGTCCTGGAGCAGCAGGCGGTGGGCTGGGTCGGCGAGTTCATCGGCTATCCCGCCACGAACGGCGCGTTCACGAGCGGCGGGACGATCTCGAACATGACGGCGCTGGCGGCGGCGCGAGAGCGGGCGGCGCCCAAGTCCCGCGCTACCGGCCTGGGCGGGCTGCGGGTCGCCGTCTACGCCTCGTCGGAGGTCCACTACTCGATCACCCGCGCCGTGGAGCTCCTCGGGATCGGGAGCGACCGGCTCCGGGACATCCCGATTGACGACGAGCACCGGATGCGCCCCGACCTGCTGGCGGAGGCGATCGACCGCGACGTCG
This sequence comes from Actinomycetota bacterium, assembly GCA_036281075.1. Taxonomy (GTDB): domain Bacteria; phylum Actinomycetota; class UBA4738; order UBA4738; family HRBIN12; genus JAJNBA01. The sequence goes on from DASUPO010000101.1 coordinate 19,074, forward strand.
CCGACGGGGTCACGCCGGTGGCCGTCGTGGCGACGGCCGGGACAACGCTGACCGGCGCGATCGATCCGATCGCGCCGATCGCGGAGATCTGTGCGGCCCGCGGGGTGTGGCTGCACGTGGACGGCGCCTACGGGCTCCCGGCGGCCTCCGTGGTGCCGGAGCGTTTCGAGGGGGTCCCGCGCGCCGACTCCGTGAGCGTCGACGCGCACAAGTGGCTCTACGTCCCGAAGGCGTGCAGCGTCGCGCTCGTGCGCGAGCCCGACGCGCTCTCGGAGGCGTTCGCGCACGAGGAGGGCTACCTCCCGCACCAGCGGCACGAGCTCCACGCCGCCGACATCACGCTGGAGTACTCGCGGCCGCTCCGCGCCCTGAAGCTCTGGCTCGCGTTCCGCGCCCACGGCGCCGACCAGTTCCGGGAGGCGATCCGCCGCAACCTCGCGGAGGCGCAGCTCCTGCATCGCGAGGCCTCGGCGCGCCCGGACTTCGAGACGTTCGACGCGCCGCCGCACCTCTCGATCGTCCCGCTCCGACACGTGTCACCGGACGTCGAGGACCTCGATGCGCACAACCAGGCCCTCGCGGACGCGATCCAGGCCGACGGCCGCGTCTATCTCGCGTCGGCGCTGATCGAGGGCAAGGTCTGGCTCCGTCCCTGCTTCGTGAACTACCGGACGACGGACGACGACGTCCTGGCCGTCCTCGACGTCGCCGCGGAGCTGGGGGAGAGGATCGCGGAAGGCTCCGGATGAACGCGAGCGGCGAGCGCCTCCTCCCCGCCGAACGGAAGGTCCTCGACGAGCTCGGACACCTGCCCCTCGACTTCCGGGCGATGTGGGCGATCTCCAACGTGTTCCGCAGCTCGACGGCGCTCCGCCGGTACCTCGAGGCCACGGTGCTCGCGCCGGACCGGCTGTCCTGGACCGCGTTCACCGGGCTCTGGGTCCTGTGGATCTGGGGGGAGATGGAGTCGAGGGACTTCGCCTCGGCCGTGGGGATCAGCCGGCCGACCGCGACCGGCGTGCTCTCCACCCTCCAGCGCCGGCGGTACGTGCGCCGGCGGAAGGGGTCCGAGGACGGTCGCGTTGTGCTGGCCTCGCTGACGCCGAGCGGCCGCCGCAAGATCGAGGACCTCTTCCCCCGGTTCAACGAGGAGGAGGCGCGCGTCGCAGCCGCGCTGTCCGAGGAGGAGCAGGAGCGGGTCGCCGAGATGCTGCGGACGCTGTTCCGCCGCGTCGACGAGGCGCGAGGGTCCTAGTTCGTCTCGATCCTGACCGGCATCCGCTTGATGCCGTTCACGAACGTCGACCGGATCCGCTCGACGGGACCCGCCAGTTCGATCGACTTCAGCCGCGGCAGCAGCTCTTGGAACAGGATCTTCGTCTCGAGGCGGGCCAGGTGGGCGCCGAGGCAGAAGTGTGGCCCGCCCGGCCCGAACGTCACGTGGTCGTTCGGCGTCCTGGTCACGTCGAACGTGTAGGGGTCGGGGAAGACCTCCTCGTCGCGGTTCGCGCTCGTGTACCAGGTGACGACCTTGTCTCCGCGCTCAATCTTCACGCCCCGCAGCTCGACGTCCCGGCTCGCGGTCCGGCGGAAGTGGTGGACCGGCGTCGCCCATCGGAGGATCTCCTCGGTCGCGCGAGGGATCCGTTCGGGCTCCTCCTGGAGCAGCTTCAGCTGCTCGGGGTGCTCCATCAGGGCGAGCATCCCGTGGCTGATCGTGTGCCGCGTCGTCTCGTTGCCCGCGATCATCAGGACGCCGAAGTAGTTGTGGAACTCCTGCTCGTTCAGGATCCCTTCGGACTGGGCGACCGTGAGCGCGCCGATCACGTCGTCTTCGGGATCGGCCAGTCGCTGGTCCCGCTGCCGGTCCGCGTAGTCGAAGACCTCGTAGGCGGCCGGCGACCGGAACGGGAGCAGCCGGTACGCCTCGGTGTCCTCGCGGTCGATCACCGCGCGCGAGAGATCCGGGTCCTGGTTGGCGATCATCTGGTCGCCCCACGAGATCAGCTGCGGCGCATCCTCCTGCGGCACCGTGAAGATCGAGCAGAGGAACCGGATTGGCAGGTCGCGGCTGATCTCGGGCACGAAGTCGAACTCGCCCTTCGGGAGCGCATGGTCCAGGACGTCGCGGGCCACGTCGCGGATCCAGTCCTCGTACTTGCCGACGCCCCTGGCCGAGAACCGCTTGGAGCAGATCGCGCGGAGCTGCGTGTGCCGCGGAGGATCGGTCTCGAGCATCGACCTGCGGATCTCGAGCTGCTCCTCGTCGAGCTCTTCGAGCGAGACGGCTCCCAGCTCCGACGAGTACGTCTGCCAGTCCATGTGGATCGCGGTGAGGTCGTCGTAGCGCGTCACGGCCCAGAAGCCCTTGTTCGGCGGCCGCTCCGGGTGCCAGGAGACGGGATGCTCGTGTCGGAGATGGTCGAACCAGTCGTACGGCACGCCCTCAACGAAGCTGTCCGGCTCGGCGAGGTCGATCTCGGGATGCTCCGCGCCCATCCGGCGCATCATACGGGCAGGGTTGACCGGTCCCCCGCCCGACCCGTCCCGCATGCGCCGGCGTCAGTGCACCAGGGACTCGAGCCAGATCACGACGATCGCGATCGCGATGATCACGAGTCCGGCCACGATCGAGCGCCGCCAGGACAGGCCGTCCCGTCGGCCCAACGTCACGGCGAGCCCGAACAGCATCACCAGCGTGAGCCGAACGCTCAGTCGGAAGCCTCGGTCGACCGCGACGACGTGCCAGGACGCGAGGAGCAGAGGGATCGTCGGCACGATCACCGAGAGCAGGAGCGGGACGTCGTGCCGGAGCGCCGCCGCGAGGTCCGCCCGGTGGAGCTGGCCCCGCCTCGCCGCCTTCGGCACCGCCGCCGCGAACACATGGGCGATGTAGAGCACGGTCGCCGTGGAGACCAGCGCGGTGATCGCGACGCTCGGTTGGGGCACGTCGGACTGGGCGCCGATCGCCGAGACCAGCGCGAGGTACACGATCGACCCGTAGAACGCGAGCGTGACCTCGGTGTCGTCGATCAGCGTCCGCAGGCCCCTCACCGCGAGACCCGATCAGAAGAACGGGAGGTAGTACTCGATCTCCCAGGGCGTGACGTCCGTGTCGGACGTCTCGCCGGCGGCGACGTAGCGGTCCCATTCGGCGCGCTTCAGCGCGACGAAGGATTCCACGAGCCAGTCGCCCATCGCGCCGACGAGCTTCGTGTCCGCCTCGAGGTCGTCCAGCGCCTCCGCGAGGGTGTTCTGGACGGCGACGTCGGTGTTCGGATCGGCGCCGGGCTCCTGGGCGGGCCCGAGCTCCAGCTCCTCCGCGACGCCGAGGCGGGCGGCGTGCAGGAGCGCGGCTCCGACGAGGTACGGATTCGCGGCCGCGTCCGCGGTCCGGTGCTCGAGCCGCGATCCCTCCCCGCGCGCCGGCGGCACGCGGACGCCGACGGTCCGGTCGTCGAACCCCCAGTTCGCCACGTAGCCGTTCAGCATGTCGGGCTTCAGCCGCTTGTAGGCGTTCACGGTGGGCGCGCAGATCGCCGCCATCCCGCGGTGGTGCGCCAGCAGGCCGGCGATCGAACGGCGTGCGAGATCCGAGAGGCCGTCGGGATCCTGCGGGTCGTGGAACGCGTTCGAGCCGTCGGGTCGCCGGAACGAGAAGTTCACGTGCATCCCGCTGCCGCCCCGATCGTTGAACGGCCGTCCGAGGAACGTCGCATGCCGGCCGTGACGGGCGGCGATCTCGCGGACGAGGATCCGGAACAGGAACGCCTCGTCGGCGGCCGCCATCCCGTCGCGGTAGCGCCAGTTCACCTCGAAGGCGGCGGAGTCGAACTCGCTGCACCAGCTCTCCACGTGGAACCCCGAGCCGAGCGACGCGCCGACCATGTCGTGGACGGCGCCGCTCGGATCGACCGCCATGCCGGTGCCGTAGACGCGGTGGGAGGGCAGATCCGCGGGCTCCCAAGTGCCGTCGTCGGCCCGTTCGCAGAGGTAGAACTCCAGCTCGAACGCTATCTGTGGCACGAGGTCCATCTCGAGCCACGCGCGGATCGCCTGTCGCAGGACGTGTCGGGGATCCAGCTCGAACGGCTGGTCCTCCCTGCTCACGTCCGCCAGGCCGACCACCGTGTCGTCCTCCCAGCCGGGGCGGAGCGTGTCCCGGTCCAGCTGGGCCTCGACGTCGGGCAGGCCGATGTCGAACTGTTGCCGGGGGGACGGAAGGATCTCCTTGTCCGTCGTCAGCGGATACAGCCCGATGCAGAACGCCGCGTGGCCGGCCTCCGCCACGTCGCCGAAGAGGTACTTCCCGCGCTCCAGCCCGAGGATGTCGGGGATCAGCAGCCGGAGCCGCCTGCCGCTCAGGTCCATCGTCACGCCTCCCTCGTGTGCTCCGGGACCGTAGCCGATGGGGGACCGGAACGGCCCACGATCAGCGCTTCGGCGCCCGGACGCCCCGGAACTCCCAGTCCCCGCCGAACGCGGTGGAGATCACCTCTTCGGACCCCGACGGCTGCGCCCCGACGTCCTCGCGGATCGGCACGTCGCCCTCGACGATGAAGTTCCGCAGGATCCCGAGGCCCTCGACCTCGACCTCCACGACGTCGCCGGGTTCGACAGGCCGCGAGTTCGCGGGCGTGCCGGACAGGATCACGTCGTTGGGCAGGAGGGTGATCGTGCGCGCGATGTCGGCGACGAGGGAGCGCATGTCCCAGACCATCTCGTCGGTTGTGCCGTCCTGCTTCACCTCGCCGTTCACGCGGGTCCGGATCCGCTTGCCGCGGAAGTCCCAGTCGGTGACGAGGCCGGGGCCGAGCGGGCACAGCGTGTCGGACCCCTTCACGCGGAGCATCGATCCGGCGTCGGTGTCCCGGAAGTCGTGGAGGCCGTAGTCGTTCGCGACGGTGTAGCCGAGGATGTAGTCGTCCGCGTCGTCGGGGGCGATGTGCTTGCAGCGCTCGCCGATCACGATCGCGATCTCGCCCTCGTAGTTCAGGTAGCGGCAGCGCGGGGGACGGACCACCTCACCGCCGTGCGCGTTCAGCGACGTGGTCGGCTTGTGGAAGTAGGTGGGGGCCGCGCCGAGCTCCGCCAGGAACTCGGCCCGGCGGCTCTCGTAGTTCAGGTGGACGCAGACGATCTTCGACGGCTGGACCGGCGGGAGGTGGATCGGCTCGTCCATCGGGATCCGCCGCCCGTCGGGTGCGACCAGGTCATCGTCCTCTCGGCCGACCGTCGTGGCGACGCCGTCCAGCAGGATCCGCCGGGTCTCCATCCGCCCGTAGCGTAGGCCCTCGCTAGGCTAGGAGGCGTGCGCTGGGTCGTCGGAACGAAGGACGGGCTCGTGGGGTCCGAGGGCGGGTCGTGGCTCGCCGGCCGCGAGGTCACGGCGCTCGCGGCCGACGGGACGGGATGGCTCGCGCTGGTCGACGGTCACGACGTGGTCCGGGTGCACGGGGACGAGGTCGATCCCCTCGGATCCGTCGGCGACGAGACGGGGCGATGCGTGCTCGGGGTCGCGGACGCCGCGCTCGTCGGCACCGCGCACGCCCGGCTCGCGCGCATCGCCGGGGGCGCTTCCGCACTGGTCCCGTCCTTCGACGCCGCGGAGGGACGCGACGGGTGGTACACGCCGTGGGGGGGACCGCCGGACACGCGATCGCTGTCCGCGGCGGGGGACGGGACCGTGTTCGCGAACGTCCACGTCGGCGGGATCCTCCGCGCGGAGGACCCCGCCGGGACGTGGACGCCCACGATCGACGCCGACGCCGACGTCCATCAGGTCCTCGCGGATCCGACCGATCCGTGCCACGTCGTCGCGGCGACCGCGCTCGGGCTCGCCGAGAGCCGGGACGCGGGCGACACGTGGACGTTCGTCACGGACGGGTTGCACGCGCCTTACGCGCGTGCCGTCGCGCTCGACGGCGACCGACTGTTCCTGAGCGCCTCCACGGGTCCACGGGGCGGCCGGGCCGCGCTCTACCGTCGGGAGCCGGGCGCGTCGGTGTTCGAGCGGTGCGAGGACGGCCTCGACGAGTGGTTCCCCGGGAACATCGATTCGCACTGCCTCGGCGCGGCGGGCGGCACCGCGTTGTTCTCGACCGAGGACGGGCGCGCGTTCCTCTCCGACGACGGCGGCGACGGCTGGCGGGAGGTGCTCGGCGGACCGGGACGGATCACGTGCGTCGGCGTGGCCGCCGCCTGACGCCTCGTAGACTCCGCACCCGTGGCAGACCTGCAGGGCTTCCTCCAACCCCGTTCGCCGGAGGGGAAGGCCTCGATCGTGCCCGCGCCTCCGTGGCACTACTCCGGCGACGTGCTGACGATCGAGTACCGCACGGATCCGGAGCGCGTCGCGGCGCTGCTGCCCGCCGGCGTCGAGCCGGCCGAAGAGGATCCCGGCGCCGTCGCCGTCGTGTGGGCCGACTGGCAGTCGTGCAGCGACGGCGGCGAGGAGCTCCTCGACCCCGTGCGCTCGCAGTACAAGGAGTGCTTCGTCGTCGTTCGCTGTCGGCACGAGGGCGAGACGTACTCGCGCTGCGTCTACATCTGGGTCGACAAGGACTTCGCGCTCGCGCGCGGCTGGTTCCAGGGCTACCCGAAGAAGCTCGGCTCGATCTGGATGACGCGACCGGTGTCGGTCGGCCGTGCCGGGCCCCGGCTCGGCGCCCGTGGGGCGTTCGGGGCGACGCTCCAGGCGAACGACCGGCGCCTCGCCGAGGCTCGCCTCACCCTCACCGGTCCCTCGGACACGGCCGGGTTCGTCAATGCGATGCCGATGCTGCACTCGAGGTGGATGCCGTCGATCGAGAAGGGCGGCGGCGACTCGCTGGCGGAGCTCGTGACGATGCGCTCCCGCGACGTGGACCTCGGTCCGGCCTACACCGGCGAGGCGGAGCTCCTGCTCTTCGAGTCGCCAGGGGAGGAACTCGCCGCGCTCGAGCCCCGGGAGATGATCGCGGGCTACTGGCGGCAGGTCGGCGCGACGTTCGACGGCGGGACGAGGCTCGCGTAGTGCGCCTGGTTCGGTTCCGTCACGGCGACCGGATCGCGACGGGGGCGGTCGACCGCGGCTCCGACGAGGTCCGGGTCCTGAAGGGCACGTTCTTCGAGGACCCGCTGCCGACGGGAGAGGCCGTCGCGCTCGACGACGTCCACCTCCTGGCGCCCGTGCTGCCGTCGAAGCTGGTCTGTGTCGGGAGGAACTACGCGGCACACGCGGCGGAGTTCGGGATGAAGGTGCCGGAGGAACCGCTGTTGTTCCTCAAGCCGTCGACGGCCGTGATCGGCCCGCGGGACCCGATCCAACTGCTGCCGATCAGCCGCCGGATCGACTACGAGGGCGAGCTCGCCGTCGTGATCGGCCGACTCGCACGCGACGTCCGGGCGGAGGACGCCTTCAAGTACATCCTCGGATACACCTGCGGGAACGACGTGACCCTCCGCGACCTGCAGAAGACCGACGACCAGTGGGCCCGGGCGAAGGGCTTCGACGGCTCCGCGCCGCTCGGTCCCTGGATCGAGACGGAGATCGACCCGAACGACGTCGTGGTCCGGACGCGGCTGAACGGGGAGGTCCGCCAGCAGGCCTCGACCGCGGACCTCGTGTTCGGCGTCGCGACGCTGATCGAGTACACGACGACCTTCATGACGTTGCTGCCCGGCGACGTCCTGCTGACGGGGACGCCGGAGGGTGTGGGCCCGCTCGCCGCCGGGGACGTCGTCGAGGTCGAGGTCGAAGGCGTCGGGACCCTCCGCAACGAGGTGCGCGGATGACGGTCCGGTGCCGGTTCGCGCCCGCGCCCTCGGGCTCGATCCATGTGGGGAACGCTCGGAGCGCGCTCTTCTCGTGGCTGTACGCGCGGCACCACGACGGGGACTTCGTGCTCCGCGTCGAGGACACGGACGCGAGCCGGGTCACGGACGAGGCCTACCGAGGCGTGCTGGAGGATCTCACGTGGCTCGGGCTCGACTGGGACGAGGGACCCGACGTCGGTGGCCCACGCGGCCCGTACCGTCAGTCGGAGCGGCAGGAGATCTACCGCGAGATGACCGAGCGTCTGATCGCCTCGGCTCACGCCTACCGGTGCTGGTGCACGCCCGAGGAGCTCGAGGAGCGCCGGAAGGCCGCGCTCGCGCGCGGCGAGCCGCCCGGCTACGACGGCCGATGCAGGACGCGAACCGACGAGGAGCGTACGGCCTTCGAGGCCGAGGGCCGGCCGTTCGCGATCCGGTTCCACATGCCGGAACGGGAGTGGGTGGTCCACGACCTCGTGAAGGGCGAGGTCCGGTGGGCGTCGCAGGATCTCCGCGACTTCGTGATCGTCCGGTCCGACGGCTCGCCCGTCTTCCTGCTCGCGGTCGCGGTGGACGACATGCTGATGGAGGTCACGCACGTCGTCCGCGGCGACGACCTGCTAGCGAGCGCGCCGCGGAACGCCGCGGTGATCGAGGCGCTCGGCGGGACGGCGCCCGCCTACGCGCACGTCCCCCAGGTCCTGGGCGCCGACGGCAAGCCGCTGTCGAAGCGGCACGGCGCCACGAGCGTCGCCGCGTTCCGCGACCAGGGGTTCCTGCCGGAGTCGATGGTGAACTACCTCGCCCTCCTCGGCTGGGCGAAGGACGACCACACGACGTTCCTGTCCCGCGGAGAGCTCGTGGACGCGTTCGACCTCTCGCACGTGTCGCACAACCCGGCCGTGTTCGACACGCAGAAGCTCGAGTGGATGAACAACCATTACGTGCAGACGCTCGACGACGACGAGCTCGCGGCCCGCTGCCTGCCGTTCCTCACCGCCGAGGGCCTGACGGTCGATCCCGACCTGCTCCGTCGGGCGATGCCGATCGTGCGCGAGCGGATGAAGACGCTCGCGGAGGCGCCGGTCCTGCTCCGGTTCCTGTTCTCCGACGACGTCGTCCCGAACGAGAAGGCGGCGGGGCTGATCGCGAAGGCCCCGGAGGGATACCTCAAGGCGTGCGCCGACGCGCTCGATGCCTTGGAGCGATGGGACACCGAGGAGATCCAGGGGGCGCTCGACGAAGTGGCGTCGGCCGCGGGGCTCAGCCGGACGAAGGGGTGGCAGCCGGTCCGGGCGGCCGCGACCGGATCGAACGTCTCACCGCCGCTGCCGGAGTCGTTGGCCTTGCTGGGCGAAGAGCGCACCGTGACGCGCCTGCGCGCGGCGGCCGGATGATCGCGTCGTTCGTCGCGGCCGCGATCCTCCTGGCGTCGAGCGTCTCGGTCCCGCCGGCGGCGCAGGCCGATCCACGCGGGGCCGCGGCGGCCGCGGAGGTCGACGTCGCGTCCCTGCGACCGCCGATCGTGTGGAAGCCGATCCCGTACGGCGACCGCCGCCGCGAACAGATGGCGGCGTACTCCCACCGCCACTACGGCCGCTGGCGCTGGCGGCTCCTGGAGCCCCTCGCCGTCGTGGAGCACTACACGACCGGGACGACCTGGCAGGGCGCGTGGAACACCTTCGCGGCGAACTCGAAGCACCTCGGTGAGTACCCGGGGACCTGCACCCACTTCATCGTCCACACGGACGGCAGGATCTTCCAGCTCGTCCCGCTGTGGATCCGTTGCCGGCACACGATCGGGATGAACCAGCTCGCTTTCGGGATCGAGCACGTGGGCCGCTCCGACGCCGAGGTGCTCGGCAACTGGCGGCAGATGCGCGCGTCGCTCCGCCTGACGCTCTGGCTCGTCGCGAAGTACGGGCTGGAGGTCCGGAACGTGATCGGGCACGGGGAGAGCCTCCGGAGCCCGCTGCGGTACGAGCGCTACCCCGAGTGGAGGTGCCGGACGCACTCAGACATGTCGGGCTCGGCGATGCGCACGTATCGCAGCCGGCTGCGGGATCGAGCCCGGGCGGCGGGCGTGCCCATCGGACCCGCGCCGGAATGGGTCGACATCGGCTGCTGATCGCGCGTGGATTTCCCTCGGACGGTCCCGCGGCCTAGGATGGTCGCCCAGGGGAGGCGCGTTGGCGAAGGTCCTGAACCTGCCGGAGCGCCAGGACGCCGAGGGCGCCTGGCACATGGTCCTGAAGGACGTCTGCGGCTGGTGCGGGTGCGGATACCTCGTCGCGGAGGACGACCGCGACCTCGTCTGGGAGCCCGGCGTCCACCACGACAAAGCCTGTTCCGACGACGAATGCGAGTGCCACACGCGGGCTCGCGTCGGCCGGCGTCACGACGAGTGGTAGCCGCTGACCCGGCCGCTCCACCGGAACGAAGAGCGCGCGGAGAACGAGGCGGCCCGGCGCTCAGTCCCCTGCCGACTCAGCCGGCACGAGCCGTGTAGACGGTGGAACCGGCGGGAGATAAGGTCCGGTCGCCGGGCTCGCCCGGCAGGTGCGGAGTCGCCGTCACGCGCGAGGGGGTACCCAACCATGAGGAGCTCTGGCTGTCCACGCAGCTCTGACGACGGAGGTCGTCATGGCTGCACCTGATGGACAGGCAGCCGGAGTGCCGGCCGGCACAACGGCGATAACCGGGGTCGCGTCGGCCGGCAACGAGCCGTACGCCCTGGATGCATCGGCCGTCGCCCGGCAGCTGAGCGTCGACCCGGCCCGAGGGTTGTCGGTCGCCGAGGCCGCCGAGCGGCTCGCGTCGCACGGACCCAACCGCCTCGCGGCCACCAAGAAGGAGTCGGGGTTCCGGGCGTTCGTGCGCCAGTACCAGGACTTCATGCAGATCATCCTGCTCGCGGCGGCCATCCTCAACGCGATCTTCACGGACGACACGGGCACGACGGTCCTGCTCGCCGGCCTCACGGTGTTCAACGCGATCATCGGCCTGCGACAGGAGGCGAAGGCGGAGGCGAGCGTCGAGGCGCTCGCCCAGATGATGAAGACGATCGCTCGCGTCCGGCGGGACGGCCAGGCGATCGAGATCGACGCCGAGGAGCTCGTGCCGGGCGACGTGGTCCTGGTCGAGGCGGGGAACCGCGTGCCCGCCGACGGCCGGGTCGTCGTCGCCGCGACGCTCGAGATCGAGGAGGCCGCGCTCACGGGCGAGAGCCTGCCCGTCGGCAAGTCGGTCGACCCCGTTCCGGGCGAGGACGTCTCGCTCGGGGACCGGACCTGCCTCGCCTACATGAACACGTCCGTCACCCGCGGACGAGGCGAGATGATCGTCACGCAGACCGGCATGGGCACGGAGATCGGTCACATCGCCGACATGCTGGCGAACACCGAGACCGAGAAGACACCGCTCCAGAAGCAGCTCGACGGGCTCTCGAAGGTGATCGCGTCGATCGCCGGGGTCGCGCTGCTGATCGTGGTCGGGATCGGGCTGGCCCGGGGCGATGACTTCGACACCCTGCTCGTCACGGGGGTGACGCTCGCGATCGCAGCGATCCCGACGGGTCTGCCCGCGGTCGTCACCGCGTTGCTCTCCCTCGGGACGCGCGAGATCGCCCGGCGCAACGCGATCGTCAAGCGGCTGCCCGCCGTGGAGACCCTCGGTTCGACGTCCGCGATCTGCTCCGACAAGACCGGGACGCTCACCCTGAACAAGATGACCGCCCGCGAGCTGGCGATCCCGGGCCAGAACCGCTTCACGGTGACGGGCGAGGGCTACCGGACCGAGGGCGAGATCAAGCACGTTGGTGGGTCCCGGATCGACCTCGACCCGTACGTGCTGCCGATGGTCCTCTGCGCGGACGCCGTCCTCGACGGCGACAGCCTGATCGGCGACCCGACCGAAGGGGCCCTGATCGTCCTCGGCGCCAAGGGAGGGTTGGACGTCGACGAGACACGGGCCCGCTATCCGCGGATCGCCGAGGTCCCGTTCGACTCCGACTACAAGTTCATGGCCACGTTCCACGAGATGACGGGTGCGCGCGGCGAGCCCGTCGTCCGCTGCTACGTCAAGGGTGCGCCCGACGTCCTGATCTCGCGCGGCGGGTCCTACCGGGATCCGGACGGCACGATCGTGCCGGTCACGGACGAGAACCGACACCTCGCGCTCGAGGCGAACGACCGGATGGCGCAGGGCGGCGAACGGGTGATGGTCGTCGCTCAGCGGGACTTCGACCCGGCCACGTTCGACCGGAGCGGCGACCTTCTCGGCCTCATCGAGGACCTGACGCTGCTGGCGATGGTCGGGATCGTCGATCCGCCGCGACCGGAGGCGAGGGACGCGATCGCGGAGTGCAAGAGCGCGGGGATCCGCGTCCGGATGATCACCGGCGACCACGCGACCACCGCCGGCGCGATCGGCGGGGAGCTCGGGATCGAGGGCCGGGCGATCACCGGCGCGGAGTTCGCCGCGATGAGCGACGACGAGCTGCTCGCGCAGCTGCCCGAGATCGGGGTGATCGCTCGCGTCGCCCCGGAGGACAAGGTGCGACTCGTCCGGATGCTGCAGCGGATGGACAACATCGTCGCGATGACCGGTGACGGCGTGAACGACGCCCCCGCGCTGAAGGCGGCGAACATCGGCGTCGCGATGGGCATCACCGGCACCGAGGTCTCGAAAGAGGCCGCGGTGATGATCCTCACGGACGACAACTTCGCGACGATCGTGGGCGCCGTCGAGTACGGCCGAGCCCTCTACGACAATCTGCTCAAGTACCTCCGGTTCCAGATGTCGACCCTCGTCGCCTACATCGCGATCTTCATCGGCGCCGGCATCCTCGACATCGCCGGCGGCATCCCGCTCAACCCGCTCCAGATCCTGTGGCTGAACATGGTCGTGGACATCCCGATCGCCGTCGCGCTCGGCTTCGACGACCCCTCGCCCGGCCTGATGGCGCGCGCCCCGCGGCCGGTCGGCTCGCCGGTCCTGTCGGCGTCGAACTGGGTCCGGCTCTGCGTCCAGGGAGCCGTGATGACGGTCGGAACGCTCGTGGCCTACCAGATCGCCGAGTCGAACTACGGCGACGCGCTCGTCGCCTCCACGATGCTGCTCACGACCCTTTCGCTCTTCCACCTCGCCGCGGGGCTGTTGGCCCGCGACCAGGTGAACACGATCTTCGATCGCGACGCGATCCCCGGGTCGACGCAGCTGCGCCGCTACGGGCTCTCGCTGCTCGCGATCGTCGCGATCACGGCCCTCGGCATCCTGCAACGCCTGTTCTCGACCACGTCGCTCAGCTTCGAGCAGTGGTGGATCTGCATCGGGGTGGCAGCGAGCCTGGTCGTGGTCGAGGAGCTGATCAAGGTCTTCATCCGCCGCCGTTCCCGGGAACGCCTGCCCGCAGGCGCCGATCGAGCGGCGGCCGTGGCGTAAGAGAGGGGACGGACCATGGGATACAACCTTCGGAATCGGAACTACGTGAAGGAGCTCGACTTCACACCGGCCGAGCTCAGGTTCCTCCTGAAGCTGTCCGGGGAGCTCAAGGCCGCGAAGTACGGCGGGTACGAGCGGCCGCGGCTCGCCGGCAAGAACATCGCGCTGATCTTCGAGAAGACGTCCACGAGGACCAGGACGGCGTTCGAAGTCGCCGCGCACGACCAGGGTGCCCACGTCACCTACCTGGAGCCGACGGGCTCCCAGATTGGCCACAAAGAGTCGATGAAGGACACGGCGCGGGTGCTCGGCCGCACGTTCGACGGGATCGAGTACCGAGGCTTCGCGCAGGAGACGGTCGAGATCCTCGCGGAGCACGCCGGCGTCCCGGTCTGGAACGGCCTGACGAACGAGTTCCACCCCACCCAGACCCTGGCCGATGTGCTCACGATGACCGAGCACAGCGACAAGCACCTGAGCGAGATCGCGTACACGTACCTCGGGGACGCGCGGAACAACATGGGGAACTCCCTGATGATCGCGGGATGCAAGTTCGGGATGGACGTCCGGCTGTGCGCCCCGGATCACCTGTGGCCCGAGGAGGAGCTGGTCAAGACGGCCCGGGAGATCGCGGAGGAGACCGGCGCTCGGTTGACGCTGACCGCGGACGTCGACGTGGGCGTGAAGGGCGTCGACTACCTCTACACAGACGTCTGGGTCTCGATGGGCGAGGACCCGGGCGTGTGGGAGGAGCGGATCAAGCTCCTGAAGCCGTACCAGATCAACGGCGAGATCCTCAAGAAGACCGGGAACCCGCAGGTCAAGTTCCTTCACTGCCTCCCGGCGTTCCACAACCGGGAGACGAAGGTCGGCGCCGAGATCTTCGAGAAGTACGGCCTCGACGGGATGGAGGTCATCGACGAGGTCTTCGAGTCCGAGCACTCGATCGTCTTCGATCAGGCCGAGAACCGGATGCACACGATAAAGGCCGTGATGGTGGCCACGCTCGGTGACTGACGGAGCCTTCGGATGAGGGTCGTCGTCGCGCTCGGCGGCAACGCCCTGCTCAAGCGCGGGGAGCCGATGACGGCCGACGTCCAGCGCGCGAACGTCCGCACGGCGGCGCCGCCCCTCGCTGCGGTCGCGACCTCGCACCAGCTCGTCCTCTCGCACGGCAACGGCCCCCAGGTCGGGCTCCTCGCGCTCCAGGCGGCCTCCTACGAGGACGTCGAGGCCTATCCGCTCGACGTCCTGGGCGCGCAGACCGAGGGCATGATCGGCTACATGCTCGAGCAGGAGCTCGGCAACGTGCTGCCAGTGGAGGTCCCGTTCGCCACGATCCTCACGATGGTCGAGGTCGACCCCGACGACCCGGCGTTCGGCGATCCGACGAAGTTCGTCGGGCCCGTCTACGACAAGGCCGAGGCCGACGCGCTGGCCGCCGAGAAGGGGTGGGTCGTCAAGCCGGACGGCGACAAGTGGCGCCGCGTGGTCCCGTCACCGGAGCCGAAGAGGATCTTCGAGATCAGACCGATCCGGTGGCTGCTCGAGAAGGACGCCGTCGTGATCTGCGCGGGCGGCGGCGGCGTGCCGACGATGTTCTCGGACAACGGGGAGCGGACCCTGGTCGGCGTCGAGGCCGTGATCGACAAGGACCTCGCGAGCGAGCTCCTCGCTCGCGAGGTGGAGGCCGACCTGTTCGTGATGGCGACGGACGTGGACGGCGTCTACTCGGACTGGGGCACGCCGGAGCAGCGCAAGCTCGAGCGCGTCACGGTCGACGAGCTCCGGGCCGGCGAGTTCGCCGCGGGATCCATGGGACCCAAGGTCGGGGCCGCGATCCGGTTCGTGGACCGCACCGGCAAGCGGGCGGCGATCGGCGGACTCGCGGACATCGAGGAGATCGTGGAAGGGACCGCTGGGACCCAGGTGGTGGCGTCGTGACCGACACGCGGGACAGACGAACGGAGGGACGATGACGGAGTTCGGTGCCCACTCCGAGGTGGGCAAGTTGCGCAAGGTGATGGTCCATCGCCCGGAGCTGAGCCTCCAGCGGTTGACCCCGAGCAACCACGACGACCTGTTGTTCGACGACGTGCTCTGGGTCGAGCGGGCCCAGTACGAACACGATCGCTTCGTCGAGAATATGCGCGAGCGAGGGGTCGAGGTCTACCTCTTCCAGAACCTGCTCGCGGAGGCCCTCGCGGCGAGCGACGAGGCTCGGAAACGGCTGATCGAGGTCGCGGTCACCGAGTACACGGTGGGCGTGTCCCTCGTCGACGAGGTCCGGAGCACCCTCGGGAACATGGCGTCCGACGCGCTCACGAAGCATCTGATCGGCGGCCTCACGGTCGCCGAGTCGGGCGTGGACCTCGGGAAGCTCAAGGGGTCGTCGCTGCCGGCCGCAGCGCTGGGGGCCGACACGAGCGCGTTCATCCTGCCGCCGCTCCCGAACACCTTGTTCACCCGCGACTCGTCCTGCTGGATCTACGGCGGCGTCTCGATCAACCCGATGTACTGGCCCGCCCGGCGCCTGGAGGCCTACAACGTCGCCACGATCTACCGCGCGCACCCGATGTTCCAGGGGGACGACTTCGAGTACTGGTACCCACCGCGCGGCGACGACGGCCGGTTCCAGATCTCGGACTTCGGCCGCTCGTCCCTCGAGGGCGGCGACGTCCAGCCGATCGGGAACGGGACCGTGCTGATCGGCCTGTCCGAACGGACGCAGGCGCGGATGATCGAGCAGATCGCCCGGGCGCTCTTCGAGAAAGGCGCGGCGGAGCGCGTGATCGCGGCCGTGATGACTAAGGATCGAGCGCACATGCACCTCGACACCGTCTTCACGCTCCTGGACCGGGACAAGGCGACGGCGTACCCGAAGGTGATGGACCAGGTCCGGGCGATCAGCCTCCGTCCCGGTTCGAAGGAGGGCACGCTCCACGTGACCGAGGAGGGGAGCTTCGTACCGGCCGTCGCCGACGCTCTCGGCGTGAAGGACCTCCACGTCGTGGAGACCGGTGGCGACATGTACCAGCAGGAGCGGGAGCAGTGGGACGACGGCAACAACGTCGTCGCGCTCGAGCCCGGCGTGGTCGTGGCGTACGAGCGGAACACGTACACGATCTCGAAGATGCGCGAGGCCGGCGTCGAGGTGATCACGATCGAAGGCTTCGAGCTCGGCAAGGGTCGCGGCGGCGGGCACTGCATGACGTGCCCGCTGCTCCGGGACCCGCTCTAGGGAGGGAGGGATCCGGATGAGCCCGCTCCGCTGGATCATCGTGATCCTGCTCGTCGTGGCGCTCGTCGGGCTGCTCGCGTTCGCGCGCGGACGCGAGCACCGCCGTGGGGACGAAGAGGGCGCGCTCGGCGCTCCCGTCCCCGTGGTCCGCGTCGGGGTATGAGGGAGCGCCATGTCCGACGGGGTGGGCGAGGCGGAGGCCCTCGAGCCCGGTCGGCGGCCGAGGCCGCCGACCCTGCTCGACGCCCTCCTGCCGGTCGGCGTCCTGATCGCCCTGATCGCGCTCACGATCGCCCTGTTCGGTGTCGACGCGACGAACGGCCCGCTGCAGGTCGCGCTGTTCCTCAGCGCGGCCTTCGCCAGCCTGATCGCGTTCAAGAACGGCTACAGCGTGGCCTCCGTCGCCGACGCCGCCGTCGGCGGCGTCAGCACGGCGATGGGCAGGATCAGCCAGATCGTCGTCAGGAACCCGCGGTCAACGCGAGCGGGCTCGGTCTCAACATGATCGCGGGCGACCAGTACGTGGCCGACGTCCTGCCGGCGCGGATGTACCGCGAGGAGTTCGCCCGGCGCGGGCTCGCGCCGCAGGTGCTCTCCCGCGCGGTCGAGGACTCCGGGATCGTGACCTCGGTCCTGATCCCATGGAACACGTGCGGGGCGTACATCTCGGGCGTCCTCGGCGTCCCAACGATCACCTACCTGCCGTTCTGCTTCTTCAACATCCTCAGCCCGATCCTGGACGTGGTGTTCGGGTTCATCGGGTTCAAGGTGCCGACGATTTCGCCGGCGAAGGATCCGTCCCTGGAACCCGTCACGGACGCGGGCGAGGGGACGGCAGACCCAGCGCCTGCATGACGAGGAGGGGACGATGAGCGACCAGCCAGACGGTGGGTTCGCACCGACCACCGAGAAGAAGCGGCGGTTCCAGCTGCCGTCCGCCTACACGATCCTGTTCTTCCTGATCGTGGTCGCGGCGCTGGCCACGTGGTTCGTCCCGGCCGGAACGTATGACCTGAACGAGGAAGGGGAGCCGGTCCCCGGCACCTACCACGAGGTCGAATCCAAGCCTGCGCGGATCCTCGTGGACTCCCTGACGGCCCCGATCAACGGCCTCTACGGGATCGAGAACGAGAAGGGGAACATCAACTACTACAACGCCGGCACGCTGTTCGGCGCGATCGACGTGGCGTTGTTCATCATCGTGATTGGCGGGTTCCTGGGCGTGACGATGAAGACCGGCGCGATCCAGGCCGGCATCGGTCGGCTCGTCCGGCGTCTCCGAGGCAAGGAGCGTTGGATGATCCCGCTCCTGATGGCGGTGTTCGCGCTCGGCGGCAGCACGTACGGGATGGCGGAGGAAAGCCTCGCCTTCTACGCCCTCGTGATCACCGTGATGATCGCGGCCGGATACGACGCGCTCACGGGCGCGGGGGTCGTCCTGCTCGGATGTGGGATCGGGACGCTCGGGTCCACGATCAACCCGTTCGCGACCGGGATCGCCTCGGGGTTCGCCGGCGTCTCGATCAGTGACGGCTTGCTCGGCCGGCTCGTGATCCTGATCGTCGGCCTCGGCATCGGCATCTTCTTCGTGTTGCGGTACGCCGACCGCGTCAGGACCGATCCGAGCCGATCCCTCGTGTTCGACATGAAGGAGGACAACGAGGCGCACTTCCGGGCGCAGGAGGACGGTGGCGAGGTCGCGGTCATGACCGGGCAGCAGAAGGTGATCCTCGCCGTCTTCGGGTTCGCGTTCCTCCTGATGATGTACGGCGTGATCCCCTGGGAGGACCTCGGCGTGCCGTTGCCCACGTTGTGGTGGTGGTTCCCCGAGATGACCGCCTCCTTCCTGTTGTTCTCGATCGTGATCGGGTTGATCGGGCGGATGAAGGAGGGCGTCCTGACGGAGACGTTCGTGGACGGTGCCCGCGATCTGCTGGGGGTCGCGCTGATCATCGGGATCGCGCGGGGCATCACGGTGATCATGAACAACGGCGAGATCACCGATACGGTCCTGCACTGGGCCGAGGTCGCGCTCGGCGATGTCGGGACGGCCGCGTTCGCGATCGTGATGTACGTCTTGTTCCTGCCGCTCTCGTTCCTGATCCCGTCCTCGTCGGGCCTCGCCACAGTCGCGATGCCGATCATGGCGCCGCTCGCCGGCTTCGTGGACCTCCCTGCCCAGGTCGTCGTGACCGCGTATCAGAGTGCCAACGGCCTGATGAACCTGTTCATCCCCACGTCGGCCGTCGTGATGGGCGGTTTGGCGATCGCCCGGGTCCCGTACGGCCGGTACCTGAAGTGGGTGTGGCCGCTCCTCGCCCTGCTTGCGGTCCTCACCGTGATCGTGCTGGCCGTGGGCGCGGCGGTCGCGTGATCCCATGATCGCGGCCGTGATGGAGGAGGAGTGAACGCGTCGACCGGCACGATGACGGTTCGCCAGGCGGCCTTCATCGGCGTTGGGGCCATGGTGGGCGCGGGGATCTTCGCGCTCCTCGGCACGGCCGGCGCCGTCGCGGGCGCCGCCGTCTGGTTGTCCTTCGCGATCGCCGGCGCGATCGCCGGGCTCCAGGGGTACTCGTTCGCGAAGCTCGGCGCTCGGTTCCCGTCAGGCGGCGGGCTCCTCGAGTACGTGAAGCGCGGCTTCGGCGACGGGTACGTGACCGGCGTCACCTGCTGGCTCGTGTACGCGGCCAACATCGTGATCACCGGGTTGGTGGCGGTCTCGTTCGGGAGCTACGCGTCGTCGCTGCTCCTCGGCGAGGACGCGGGCGAAGTGTGGACCAAGGTCTTCGCCGCCGTGGTCCTGCTGGCGATGCTGTGGCTGAACGTGGTGGGTTCCCAAGCCGTGGCCAGGGTGCAGACCGTGATCGTGTGGATCGTCGTCGGCATCCTGCTCACGTTCGCGGTGGTCACGATCCTCAACATGGACCCGTCGCTGCTCGACCCCTCCGGCTACCCGCCCGCGCGGGACATCGTCTCCAGCGTCGCGCTGACGTTCTTCGCGTTCCTCGGGTTCGGCGTGATCACGTTCACCGCGAAGGATCTGGCGGAACCGGGCAAGCAGCTCCCTCGCGCGATGTACCTGGCGTTGGCGATCGCCACCGTGACCTACATCGCCGTCGCCCTCGGCGTGTTCGGCACGCTCACCGTGGACGAGGTGATCGAGTCGGGCGGGACCGCGATCGCGGTGGCGGCCGAGCCCACCCTGGGACGGTTCGGCTACTGGCTGATGAGCGTGACCGGGCTCTTCGCGACTGCCGGCGCGACGAACGCGGGCATCTATCCGGCCGGCGGCCTCTCCATCGAGCTCGCGTCCACCGGACAGTACCCTCCGGTGATGGGCCGCTCGATCGGGCGCGTGCCGGTCGGGACGCTGGTCATGGTGGTGGCGACCCTGGTGCTCGCGATCGGATTCAACCTCGACGCGATCGCGTCGATCGGGAGCGCGGTCGCGCTGTTGATCTTCTCGATGGTCACGCTCGGCCATCTCCGGATCCGGGGTGAGACGGGCGCGAACCCCATCGTCCTGGTCGTGGGGCTCCTCGCCACGACGATCGCGCTGGTCGTCTTCGCGACGACCACCCTTGTGGAGGAGCCGGCCGCCGTGACGGCGCTGCTCGTGATCGTCGCGCTGTCGATCGGGCTTGACCTGTGGTGGAAGCGGACGCGGGGTCGGCCAGCGCCCGTCACCGGAACGACTTGAGGGGACGCGCTCGGGACACGATGAAGCACGAACCGTACGCTCTCCGGCCATGGATCCGCCCGACGGCTACGAGCTCCGAGCGCCGACCGCAGGCGACCTCGCGGCGGTGACCGCCCTTCTCCAGCTCGGCGACCCGGAGCGGGCGACGCTCGGGGCGGACTTCGTCGAGGGTGGATGGAGTCTGCCGGGCTTCGATCTCTCGACCGACGCCTGGGCGATCAGGGACGGGTCGGGATTGGTGATGGCGTACGGGCAGATCACGCCGGACGAGCCCGACATCGTCGGATCGTGGGGGACCGTCCACCCAGACCATCGCGGCCGCGGGATCGGCTCCGTGCTGCTCGACCGGATCGACGCGCGGGCGACCGAGCTGCTCGCCGGCGTCCCCTCGGGCCGCTTCCGGCACGCGATCGACGGCGGGGATCATGCCGCCGAGCGGCTGCTCGAGGCGCGAAGCCTTCACTTCCTCCGCCACTTCTGGCACATGCAGATCGACCTCGACATCCCGGCCGACGCCGGGCCGGTCCCGCACGGCATCGAGATCGGCGCCATCGACCCGCGTGAGGACCTGCCCGCGGTCCACGCGATCCTCGAGGAGGCATTCGTCGACGACCCGAGCCGGTTCCACCTGCCGGCGGCGTTCGATCGCTGGGTCGAGGAGGAGGTCGGAAGCCCCAGCTTCGACGCGAGCCTCTGGCTGCTCGCCCGCGCGGAAGGGACGCCGGCGGGTGCCCTGACGGCGAGCGCCGCCGACGACCGAGGCTGGATCGACTTCCTCGCCGTCGACTCCCGGTTCCGAGGCCGCGGGATCGCGTCCGCGCTCCTCCGCCGTTCGTTCGCGCTGTTCGCGGACCGTGGGTTCCGCCGGGTCCTCGTAAGCGTGGACGCGGAGAACGTGACGGGCGCGACCGGTGTCTACGAGCGGGTCGGCATGCGGATCGTGAACCGCTGGGACCTCTGGGAGCGCGCGACTTCCGGCGCCCCGACGGGCTGAAAGCTCACGCCGCGAGAGGAGGACATCGAGCGGCGTGGTTCCGCGGGTCGCCAGACGCGGCACTCAGGACGGGATTCACCAGTCTTCGCTGAACGCGTCCCGGATCAGGGCGCGGGCGACCGCCTGGTCGTACAGGTACTTGGCCTGTTCCTCGAACGTCGCCCCGACCAGGAGCGCCGCGGTTCCATCGCGGTCGGCAAGCCTCCGGATGGTATCCGCGGCGGTCTCGGCGAGCCCAGCTTTCACCGACGCCTCATGGAGGACATCGTCGCGGGCGCGCCATCGGCGTAGAGCCTCCACGCCGGCCGGCTCGGACTCCAGTTGCTCGAGCGTCCAGATCCGGTCGCCGCCCAGTCTCCTCGCGTGTTCCATCGGGTCCGTGGCTCGATTCTCCTCGGGCGGGATCCCGGGGAAGTGGAGGACAGGATCCGCGACGACCTCCCCGAGCACGTGGAGATCGTCGCCCGACGCATTCGTCACGTAGTACCTCACCGATCCACCCCCAGCTCGTCGAGCGAACGATACGCCTGGCATAGCAGGGAAGCGAGCATCTTCACTTCATTCAGACGCTCGCAGCGTTCGGGAAGGCTTCGCGGTCGCCAGGGTCGAGTCATCGAGGCGGAGGTTCCGTCGCCCGTCCTCCGGCGTGAGGTGGTCGGATGCGGACATCGCTTCCTCTGTGAGATGTCCTCGGTGGCCCGCCCTCGCACCCGACGCGCCTGATGATCGAGTCTTTGGGCCTTGGGATCGGCTGGCTCG
This sequence comes from Actinomycetota bacterium, assembly GCA_036281075.1. Taxonomy (GTDB): domain Bacteria; phylum Actinomycetota; class UBA4738; order UBA4738; family HRBIN12; genus JAJNBA01. The sequence goes on from DASUPO010000101.1 coordinate 41,010, forward strand.
GATTGTCCGATCAAGAGCGTGTGTGGCGCAGCCTCGTCTGAGCCGCCGTGCAAATCAGGAAGCAAGGACCAAGAGCAACATCGTTGTGACGCCGAGAAGTAGTAGAGCACTCGACAATGCCCAGACGATGCGCCTGTCGAGGGGCTGGAATCGACCCGCTCCGAGCCAGGCCACCACGGCTCGGTCTCTCTTCGCTCCCAGGATGGTGAACGCCATCCCGAGCAGGCCGTACCCGATCCCGAGTGCCACGTACGGGACCGCCGACACGTCGAGGATCGCCGGGACCAAGCGACCGACACCGATCGCAACCGCGAAGGCCGTCAAGCCGGCGCGCCACCATGCGAGCAACGTGCGCTCTTGCGCGAGGTACGTGCGTCTCGGTGCGTCTTCCCGATCGGGCTCGCGGTCCATCCGCAGGCATCTTCGCATCAAGAACAGGAGCGAGCCCACCAGGCCCCGGGACCGTTGCTAGCATCCTGCCCGGACGGAGCGAGCTGAGGGGCCGGATCACGCCAGGTGGACCACGGAGATAGCGGCACCCCGATGCGGGAGTTCGGGCCATCCGCCGCCTGGTCGGCTGATCGGCCGAGGGACGACTCGCCGCCGTTCGCGAGCATGCGCTGGGTCCCGGGCGGCACCTTCGCGATGGGATCCCAGGACTTCTATCCCGAAGAGCGGCCGGTTCACCACGTCGCGGTGGATGGGTTCTGGATGGACGAGCACCCTGTCACGGCCGAGGAGTTCAGCCGTTTCGTGCGCGACATGAGCTATGTCACGGTCGCTGAGCGACCGCTGGCGCCGGACGAATACCCGGATGCCGATCCGGATCTACTCACTCCCGGGTCGCTCGTGTTCCGGAAGACGCGAGGGCCGGTGGATCTCAGCGACTACCGGAACTGGTGGAGGTACGTCCCCGGGGCGTTCTGGGGTCGCCCTGGACATGAGGGAGCGACGGTCAGCGGGCTCGACCGCCACCCGGTCGTCCACGTCGCGTTCGAGGACGCCGAGGCCTACGCGACCTGGGCGGGCAAGGAGCTCCCCACCGAGGCGGAGTGGGAATATGCCGCGCGCGGCGGTCTCGAGGGCGCGGCCTTCGCATGGGGCGACGAGCACTTCCCCGGTGGGAAGGTGATGGCGAACACCTGGCAGGGCGAGTTCCCCTGGCAGAACCTCGAGCTCGACGGCTACGGAGGCACCTCGCCCGTCGGAAGCTTCCCGCCGAACGGGTACGGGCTCTCCGACATGACCGGCAATGTCTGGGAATGGACGTCGGATTGGTACTTGCGCCGTCATGCCGACGAGATCGCGAGCTCCTGCTGCGTTCCGACCAATCCCCGTGTCACGTCCCCCGACCTGAGCTACGCGATGGGTGAGCCCGGAGCCCACATCCCGCGGCGGGTGATCAAGGGTGGTTCGCATCTCTGTGCGCCTAACTACTGCCTGCGGTACAGGCCGTCGGCACGACAGCCGCAGGCGTTGGACAGCTCCACGTCGCACTTGGGCTTCCGCTGCATCGCCCGTCGGCCTGTCTCCACCGGAGCGGGATGACGTCGGTTCCGCTCGTCGGTGCAGGTCCACATGTCCCTTGATCGCGTCACGTCGTCCCCCCGAGATGCAGGTTGAGACAACCTGGGCGAGAATGCGGACTGATCTAGGGGAGGGGGTCGCGCTCGGCCTACCTCCTCGTCGTGAGGGGAGAAGCCATGACCAACGGGTTCAAGGGGCGGGTCGAAGTCGACATCCGAGACTCGGAGGAGGATTGGGAACCGTTCCTCCAGCCGAAGGCGCCGGCCGGAGCCCCGAACGTCCTGATGATCGTCTGGGACGACGTGGGGTACGGGGCGATGGACGTCTTCGGCGGCCCGATCGAGACGCCCACGATGCGCCGGATCGCAGAGCGGGGCATCCGATACTCCAACTTCCACACCACCGCGCTGTGCTCCCCGACGCGATCCAGCCTCCTCACGGGACGGAACGCGACCAGCAACAACATGGCGTGCATCACCGAGGGCGCCGCCGGCTTCCCGGGCTTCTCCGCCCGCATCCCGTTCGAGAACGGGACGATCGCTGAGGTCCTGAACGAGCGTGGTTGGAACACCTACGCGATCGGCAAGTGGCATCTGACGCCCGGCGACGAGATCGACGCGTCGGCGTGGAAGGCGAGGTGGCCGCTCGGCCGAGGCTTCGAGCGCTTCTACGGGTTCATGGGAGGGGAGACGAACCAGTGGTATCCGGATCTCGTCGAGGACAACCATGCCGTCGATCCCCCAGGGGAACCGGAGCATGGGTACCACCTCTCCGCGGACCTCGCGAGCACCGCGATCAGGTACGTCCGCGACGCGAAGGCCATCGCGCCGGAGAAACCCTGGTTCATGTACTTCTGCCCCGGGTGCGCCCACGCCCCGCATCACGTATCCAAGGAGTGGGCCGACCGGTACCAGGGCAAGTTCGACGAGGGCTACGAGGCGATCCGCTCCGAGATCCTCGCCAGGCAGAAGGAGCTCGGGCTCCTGTCGGACGACGTCGAGCTGTCGCCGATCAACCCGCACGGCGAGCCCGACGGCATCTCGGGTCCGACGGGCCAGCCGTGGCCGATGCTGGACTTCGTCCGTCCCTGGGATTCCCTCACGGAGGACGAGCGACGCCTGTTCGCCCGGATGGCCGAGGTGTTCGCCGGGTTCGTCTCCTACACCGACCACGAGATCGGTCGCTTCATCGACTACCTGGAGGAATCCGGCCAGTTCGACAACACGATCATCGTGGTCGTCTCCGACAACGGGTCCAGCGGAGAGGGCGGCCCCAACGGCTCGTTCAACGAGAACAAGTTCTTCAACGGGATTCCGGATTCCGTCGAGGAGAACCTCGGGCGCCTCGACGAGCTCGGAACGCCGAGCTCATACAACCACTACAACACGGGGTGGGCGTGGGCCTTCGACACGCCGTTCCCCTACTGGAAACGGTTCGCCGGATACGAGGGCGGAACGGCCGACATCTGCGTCGTGTCGTGGCCCGAAGGGATCGCGGCCCGCGGCGAGTCCCGAAGCCAGTACGTCCATGCGGTCGATGTCGTCCCCACGGTCTACGAGCTCCTCGGCATCGAGCCACCCACCGTGCTCAAGGGCTACACGCAGAGCCCCGTCGAGGGAGAGAGCTTCGTGCCATCGCTCGCCGACCGCGAGGCGCCGGAGAAACGAACCCAGTTCTACTCGATGCTGGGGATGCGAGCGATCTACCACGAGGGCTGGTTGGCGAACACCCTCCATCCGCCGATCTCGGGGTGGGGGAACTTCGACGATGACGAGTGGGAGCTCTACCGGCTCGCTGCAGACCGGACCCAGACGAACAACGTCGCTGCCGAACACCCTGAGCTGCTCGAGAGGCTCAAAGGCATGTGGTTCTACAACGCCGGGATCTACAAGGGGCTGCCGCTGGACGACCGGACGGCGCTCGAGATCATCATGAGCGAACGGCCGCAGCCCTCCCCTCCGCGCGACCGGTACGTGTACTACCCGAACACGGCGGACGTACCCGAGTCGGTCGCGGTGAACGTCCGGCGCCGCTCGTACACCATCGCGGCGGGCGTGACGCTCGACCGCCAAGATGCCGAGGGCGTATTGTTCGCCCACGGGGGGACCGGGGGCGGTCACAGCCTGTACCTCAGGGAGCGCCGGCTCCACTACACGTACAACTGGCTGGGCGAGAAGATCCAGACCGTGTCGTCCGACCGCGAGATCTCGACCGGGAAGCACGTCCTCACGGCGGAGTTCCACAAGACCGGCGACGACGAGCAGAGCAAGAGCGCGGAGGGCACCCTCACGCTGTACGTCGATAACGAGCCGGTCGGCAAGACCGAGATCCAGACGCAACCTGGGATGTTCGCTCTAACGGGTGACGGGCTCAGCATCGGCCACGACAGCGCATCCCCGGTATCACCGGACTACCGGTCTCAGTTCCCGTTCACCGGCGGCGTGATCGACCGCGTGATCGTGGATGTCAGCGGCGACCAGTACGTCGACCACGAGAAGGAGGTCCTCGCCTACCTCGCACGGGACTAGCGAAGCGTCTTGTGTTGGGACCGAGATCCTCGTGACGCAGTCGTCCCCGGGATCCGAGCCCGTGTCTCTACCTTGATGGCGTGATCCGAGGCGTTACGTGAACTGGGGCGGAGGGTGAGAGCCGCAAGGCGGACCCCCAAATAGGAGGCGTTCGACCCCCACCAACGTGGACCCGCCAGACGGCGCCGATCGGCCTTCGCCCGCTGGTGCAGATGACCTCGGTGCGCCTGAGCCGTCTTACCCTGTGACGAGGCGATCCCAAAGCGGCGCTCTGACTGGAGGACGAGATGCGCGAACCATTCCCCTGCCTCTGGTTCGACGGTAAGGCTGAGGAGGCGGCCACGTTCTACACGAGCCTGCTGCCCGACAGCAGCGTCGACAACGTCTGGCGTTCCCCCGCCGACACGCCCAGCGGGCCGGCCGGGATGGTCCTGACGGTCGATTTCACCCTGAATGGCCAGCACTTCCAGGGCCTCAACGGCGGGCCGGATTTCAGCTTCAACGAGGCGGTTTCGTTCGTCATCGAGTGCGAGGACCAGGCCGAGGTCGACCGGCTGTGGGATGCGCTCACGGCGGACGGAGGCGAGCCCGGCCCGTGCGGATGGCTCAAGGACCGATTCGGGCTGTCGTGGCAGATCGTGCCGCGCCAGCTGAACGAGCTGGTCGCAGATCCCGATCCGGA
>DASUPO010000102.1:0-38543 GCA_036281075.1 Actinomycetota bacterium
GCGTCCGTCGCCTCGCCGCGGAGCGGGGCGACGCGGCGATCGAGCTCGCCGCGTGCCTCGAGCTAGGGCAGGCGCTCCTCCACGCCGGCCTCGGCGAGGGGTTCTCGCCGTCCGCCGCCGAGGTGGACCTGGACGCGGCCGAGGAGGCGTACCTGCGGGCCGAGGAGCTCGCGACCGAGCTCGGCGACGCGTCGAAACTCGCCGCCTCGACGCGGGAGCTCGGCGTGATCGACATCGGCAGGGCGACCGCCTGGTTCGTGGAGATGGTCAGCCGCGGGGAGCATGCGGCGCTGATGGATCGCGTCGCGGCGGGCGAGGTGCTCGAGGAGATCCTCCAGGAACTGCCCGTCGGGCCGATGGCCGCGTCGGCCGGCCAGCGGCTCCATCGCGCGCTCGCCCTCTACGAGGAGCTCGGCGACCGGCAGGGGATCATGGCGTCGATCATCGCGATGGCGTACCTCAGCTGGGGCGCGGACATCCACATGGGTTCCGACTCCGCTCGCCACATCGAGGCGATCCGTCGCCTCGCGACGCAGCTCGCCTCCTTCACGAGCGAGAGCCAGCGGGCGTTCGCCGAGGTCCAGATGCTCTACGGCGTGCACGTGTTCGCTCGAGCGAAGGTGATCCCGGACCTCGCGTTGTCCCGCGGGGAGGAGGCGTACGCCCGCGCGCGGGAGGTCGGCGACCGGCAGCTCGAGTTCCTGTCCGCCGGCGGGGTGGGGATGGGCCGTCTCGAGCTCGGCGAGCTCGATGCCGCGCGGGAGTGGTTCGATCGCGCCGCGAGGCTCGCATCGGAGAGTCCCACGCCGCTCCGGGTCCGGCAGCTCGAGAGTTGGCGGGGGCTGCTGCACGCCGCCCGCGGGGAGACGGCCGAGATGCGCAAGCATCTCGAGCGCGCCGTCGAGCTCGCGGCGCAGCAGGGGATGCCGGCGGATCGGTGCGAGGCCCTTGCCACGCTCGCGCTCGCGGCCGCCGCCGGCGGCCGCGAGCGCGAGGACGAGGAGCTCCTCGGCCTCGCCGAGGGCTCGGCCGCCGACGCGAAGGAGCTCCTCCCGCTCCTGCCCGGACACGCGCCGTGGGGAGCGCGCGCGGATGCCGCGCTCGCAACCGTCGCGCTGGCCCGCGGCGACGGCGAGGTCGCCGCGGGCCACGCCCGCGACGTGGTCGCCGCCCTCCAGGCGGCGCGACAGGAGGACATGAACCTTGACGTGCTGCTCCCCGCGGCCGAAGCGTTGACCGCCGCCGGCACGGAGGAGGAGCGGGCCGGGATCGTCACGTTCCTCCGGTCCCAGACCGCGGTGATCGCCAACCGGATCGTCGACGAGGACGTCCGCACGCGCTGGTTCCAAGGTCGGATCGGCCGAGCCCTCGCGGGCCTCGCCGATCCGGGAACGTCGTTCGCGCGCAACGCCGAGGACGGCGAGGTGGAGGGGATCGACGAGCGAGACGAAGAGCTGCTGCGACTCGTCGTCGGCGGGCTCTCGAACCAGGAGATCGCGGCGCGGCTCGGGATCGCCGAGGCCGACGTCACGCGGTGGCTTGCGTCCACCTACGCGAAGATCGGAGCGTCGTCGCGCGCCGACGCGACCGCGTTCGCCTTCCAGTCGAGGTTGCTCTAGGTGCTCCGCGCCCGGGTCGATCGACCCCGCTGCATCGGCGCCGGCAACTGCATCACGATCGCCCCGACCGCGTTCGACTGGTATGAGGGCGACTTCGGCAAGGCCGGCGTCGTCGACGCCGCCAGTGTCGACGAGGAAAAGCTCCGAGAGGCCGCGCTCGCCTGCCCGACGCAGGCGATCGTCCTCGAGGAGGTCGCGGAGCTCCTGCCGTGGCAGCTCCGGGGACGGGCGCCCACGCAGCGGGTGCAGCGCACGTTCATGTTCACCGACATCGTCGGGTCGACGAACCTGCTCGAGGTGATGGGCGACGAGGCATGGCAGTCGCTCCTGTCGTGGCACGACAAGAGCCTGCGCGCGCAGTTCGCCGCGAACCGCGGCGAGGAGGTCGTGGCCACCGGCGACGGGTTCTTCGTCGCGTTCGAGTCTCCCGACGACGCCCTGGCGTGCGCCGTCGGGATCCAACGGGCCCTCGCGGAGCACCGGAGCACGGCCGGCTTCGCGCCACCCGTGCGGATCGGCCTCCACGCCGCCGACGCGACGATGGTCGGTCGCAACTTCACGGGCAAGGGTGTGCACGAGGCCTCGCGGATCGGCGCGCTCGCCGACGGCGGCCAGATCGTCGCGAGCGCCGAGACCGCGGCCGGCGGCGCGTTCCCGACCCTCGACCCGCGGTCCGTCACCGTGAAGGGCATCTCCGACCCGATCGAGGTCGTCACGGTCGACTGGCGCTAGGCCGGGTCGGCGCCCGGACCTATCCTGGGCGCCATGTCTCGGCGCGGGTCGATCTCCGACCGGATCAGGATCCTCCAGCCGCTCCGGGTCCGCGACTTCCGATTCCTGTGGGCCGGGATGACGATCTCGATGATCGGCGACGGGATCTACCTCGTCGCGATCGCATGGCAGGTCCTCCAGATCGAGAACCGGCCCGGGGCCCTCGCGCTCGTCGGGATCGCTTGGTCGCTGCCCCAGGTCGTCCTCGTGCTCGCGAGCGGCGCGCTGTCCGATCGAGTGGATCGACGCCTCCTGATGATCGCGGGTGACGTGATCCGCTTCTTCGCGATCGGGACGCTGGGCATCCTGTCGCTGAACGAGCAGCTGACGATCCCGATCGTGCTCGGGCTCGTGTTCCTCTACGGAGCCGGGCAGGCCGTGTTCCAGCCGTCCTTCCAGTCGATCACGCCGGTGATCGTGCCCGGCGACCTGCTCGTGCAGGCGAACTCGCTCGCCCAGCTGATGCGACCGTTCGCGATGACGCTCGTCGGGCCGCTCGTTGGCGGCCTGCTCATCGCGTTGTTCAGCCCCGGGGTGGCGTTCCTGGTCGACGCGGCGACGTTCGCGTTCTCGACGCTGATGATCCTGCTGATGCGGACCCGGCATCAGGCCACGCCCACCGCGGACGGGTCGAGCTCCTTCCTCGGAGAGATCGTCGAGGGACTCCGGTACGTGCGCCGGTCGAGGTGGCTGCTGATCGCGATGGTCGCGGCGACGGTCAGCCTGCTAGCCGTCTGGGGGCCGTGGGAGACGCTCGTCCCGGTCGTGGTGAAGAACGACCTCGGCGGGCGGGCATCGTCGCTCGGGCTCGTGTTCGGCGCCGGCGGCATCGGCGCGGTCGTCGCGGCGGGGTTCTTCGGCCAGCGCGGGACGCTGCCCCGCAAGCCGTTGACCGCGATGTACCTCGCCTGGGCGCTCGGGATGTTCGGCACCGCGGGCTTCGGGCTCGTGACCACGGTGTGGCAGGCGATGGCGGTGGCGTTCGTCACGGAGGGCTCGATCGCCTACCTCGTGGTCGTCTGGGTGACGCTCGTGCAGCGGCTCGTTCCCGACCGGCTCCTCGGCCGCGTGTTCTCCCTCGACTGGATGATCTCCACGATGGGCGTGCCGCTGTCGTTCGCGATCACCGGCCCGACCGCGGAGGCGATCGGGCACGACGCCACGCTGATCCTGGCGGGCGTCGTGGGCGGCTCGGTCACGCTCGCGTTCATGCTCGTCCGCGGTGCGCGCGACCCCGAGCGGGACGGGTCGCTCGTGGACCCGGAAGCCTCGGTCGTGGCTGCGTAGACTCGTCCCGTGGAGTACACGCACGTCGGTCGGCTGGGCCTCGTGGTCTCCCGCGTGTGCCTGGGGACGATGAACTTCGGCCCGCACACCCCGGCGGACGAGTCGCACCGGATCATGGACGCGGCGATCGCCGAGGGCATCAACTTCTTCGACACGGCCAACGTCTACGGGCGCCACCTCGGCGTGGGAGCGACCGAGCGGATCCTCGGCGACTGGTTCGCGAGGGGCGGCCGGCGCGAGAAGGTCGTCCTCGCCACGAAGGTGTACGGGCAGATGGCCGAATGGCCGAACGAGTCCCGCCTGTCGAAGCTGGCGATCCGGCGGGCCTGCGAGAGCTCGCTGCAACGCCTCCAGACGGACTACATCGATCTGTACCAGATGCACCACATCGACCGGAACGCGTGGTGGAACGAGATCTGGGAGGCGATGGACCAGCTGAAGACCGAGGGGAAGGTCCTGTACGTCGGCTCCTCGAACTTCGCCGGATGGCACATCGCGCGCGCCAACGAGATCGCCAGCAAATGGCACACGGTCGGGCTCGCGACCGAACAGTCGCCGTACAACCTCTTCCGGCGTTCGATCGAGATGGAGGTGATCCCGGCCGTGCGCGAGTACGGGATGGGCCTGATCCCGTACAGTCCGCTCTCCGGCGGGCTGCTGGCCGGAGCGTTGAAGAAGGTGGACGAGGGTCGGCGCTCGACCGAGTACATGCAGGACGAGATCGAGAAGCACCGCGACCGGCTCGAACCCTGGGAGAAGGCGTGCGCCGACCTGGGGGAGCGACCGGCGGACGTGGCGCTCGCCTGGTTGCTGCACCAGCCCGGCGTCACCGCGCCGATCATCGGCCCGCGAACCGAGGAGCAGCTCGCGGGCTCGTTCCGGGCGCTGGAGATCCGCCTCGACGAGGACGTCCTGGCCCGGCTGGACGAGATCTTCCCCGGCCCCGGGGGCCCGGCGCCCGAGGCGTACGCCTGGTAGGTGCTTCCCCCGGGCGCGGGCCCGCGTCAAGCTGGCGCCGGTCCGACCGGAAGGAGCACGAGAGATGGAGCCGGCGCCGCCCACCGCACCTTCGTCGACGCCCGTGGACCCCCATCCGAGGATCTCCCTGCTCGAGATAGCCGGGTACTGCGGGATCGCCGCCGGACTCTTCGGGACGTTCGCCGCGCTCGCCGGAACGGGGGGCGAGACGCGAACCACGGTGCTGGTCGCGTCGCTCGCCCTCGCTGCGGTGTTCCTGTTCGCCGGGGCCCTGATCGGCGTCGACGCACCCGAGCGCCTGGCCCGGCTGCGGAGCGTCTGCTGGTTCGCGTCGGTCGTCGCGTTCGCGATCTTCCTGGGCGTCGCGATCGAGCCGAGCGATCGAGGCGGGTTCGCCCTCGTGACCGGACTCGCCGCGCTCGACGGACTCCTGTTATGGACGCTCTCGCCCAGGACGCTCCAGCAGCTCGCGTTCTTCACGTTCGCGATCGTGACGATCGCGATCCTGATCGCGTTCCCCGATCTCCGCTTCGCGTTCGGCTCGCCCGACGCCTCCGGCGCCGGGCTCGTGCTGTGGCTCGGCGGGGCAGTCTGGTTCGCGCTCGGCTTCCTGGGGTTCGTCCGTCCTCCTCGGTCCGCGATGGTGATCGGGATGGTGGTCGGCCTGCAGGGGCTCTCCCTGCTCGGGCAGGAGAGCCCGGAGGTGGCCGCGGTCCTGATCCTCGCCAGCTCGGCGCTCTGTCTGTACCTGGGCGGGTCGAGGGCCGATCGAGCGGTGACCGGCGTGGCCGTCGTGGGGCTGTTGATCGGGACGTTCGCGGTCCTCGCGGCGCTCGAGGTCGAGGGAACGGGGCCGGGGGTGATCACCTTGTTCGTCGGGGTCGTGCTCCTCGGCGTCGGCGTGTGGACGGCGCGGACGACGGGACCCGGCCCGCGCGCCGCGTTCGGCCCGCTCTCGTCGCCCTTCGGCCGGCCCGAGGCGGCGGCGGCACCGTCGCCGGTCCTACCGCCGCAGGTCCCGCCGCCGCCCCCCGAGGAGCCCGACCGCTAGCCGCCCAGGGCGCGTTCGATCTCCTTCGCGGCGTCGATCACGGCCGGCGCGTAGCGCTTGGCGGAGATGCGACCGATCCGGCGTTCCGGCCCGGAGAGCGAGACGACGGCGATCACCACCCCGAGCGGTCCGAACACAGGGGCGCTGACCGAGCCGACGCCGGGCTCGCGCTCGCCCGCGCTGGACGCCCACCCCTGTCGACGGGTTGCCGCGACCTGCCGCTCGAGCTGCTCGCCCGTGGGGGTCTTGGGTGTGAACGCGGGCGCCGACGCGATCTGGTCCTCGACGAGTCCGGGCGGACCGTACGCGAGGAAGACCTTGCCGGCGGACCCGGCCGTGAGCGGGAACGTCGAGCCGATCTCGACGATGGCCCTGAGCTCGCTGTCCGATTGGGCGGCGGCGATGCAGCGCCTCCGCTCGTGGTCCAGGACGAAGAGCTGCGCGCTCTCACCCGTCGTTCTCGCGAGGCGCTCGAGGATCGGTTGAGCGATGTCCCGCAGCGGCAGCTCGCGGCTCGCCGCCCCCGACAGGCTCAGCAGGCGGGTGCCGAGCCGGTATCCCTGGCCGCCCACGTACGTGACGAGCCCGTGCTGCTCCATCGACTGGAGCAAGCGGTGGGCCGTGGAGCGGGGGAGCGACGTCGCCTCGACGACATCCGTGAACGATCGGGCGCCGCTTTCGACCGCGTGCAGGATCTCCATCGTGCGGTCGAGGACGCCGATCTCGGTGCGGGGAACCGAGCGAACCGTCTTCCGGTCGGGCGCGCGGGCTGTTACCATCCTGTTCCACTATACGGGACTAAGTTCCACTATGTGGAACAGCCTCCCGGGGATCGCAACATCCTCGCACCGACAACGCGGGGCGCCTCGGAGCCGGAGGGAAGTGCCACCACGATGCCGCGAACGCTCGCTCAGAAGGTCTGGGAACGCCACGTCGTCCATCGCGCGGCCGGCGAACCCGACCTCCTGTACGTCGATCTCCATCTCGTCCACGAGGTGACGAGCCCGCAGGCGTTCGAGGCCCTCCGGCTCGCCGGCCGCCCCGTGCGCCGCCCGGATCTCACGGTCGCCACGATGGATCACAACGTCCCCACGACCGATGGCCCCGTCGTCGATCCCACCAGCGCGCGGCAGATGGAGGCGCTCGCCGCCAACGCGAAGGCCTTCGGGATCACGCTCTACCCGTGGGGCGCCGCCGGCCAGGGCATCGTCCACGTGATCGGCCCGGAGATGGGCTACACGCAGCCGGGCTTGATGATCGTCTGCGGCGACTCGCACACCTCGACGCACGGCGCGTTCGGCGCCCTCGCGATCGGGATCGGCACGAGCGAGGTCGAACACGTCCTGGCCACGCAGACGCTCCCGCAGACGCCCGCGAAGACGATGGCGATCACCGTGGAGGGGCCCCTGCCCGCCGGCTGTTCCGCCAAGGACGTGATCCTCGGCATCATCAACCGGATCGGGACCGGGGGCGGGATCGGTCACGTGCTGGAGTACCGGGGTTCCACGATCCGCGCCCTCTCGATGGAGGGGCGCATGACGATCTGCAACATGTCGATCGAGGCGGGCGCTCGCGCGGGGATGGTCGCGCCCGACGACACCACGTTCGCGTACGTCGAGGGCAAGCCGCACGCCCCCTCGGGAGCGGACTGGGAGCGTGCGCTCGACGACTGGCGGTCCCTGCCGACAGACGATGGCGCGGCGTTCGACGCCGAGGTGTCGATCGACGCCACCGAGCTCCGGCCGTTCGTCTCGTGGGGGACGAACCCGGCGCAGTCGGTGACGATCGACGACGAGGTCCCGGGGCCCGAGTCGTTCGCCGACGACGCGAAGCGGGAGGCGGCCCGACGCGCGCTCGCATACATGGACCTCCAACCGGGCACGAAGGTCCGCGACATCCGGCCCGACACGATCTTCATCGGCTCGTGCACCAACTCGCGGCTCGAGGACCTCCGGGTCGCCGCCGGCGTCGTCCGGGGCAGGAAGGTGGCGGGGGGACTGCGCGCGCTCGTGGTCCCCGGATCGGTCGCCGTGAAGCACGCGGCGGAACGGGAGGGGCTCGACCGGGTCTTCGCCGATGCCGGATTCGACTGGCGCGGCGCCGGTTGCTCGATGTGCCTCGGGATGAACCCGGACATCCTGCAGCCCGGCGAGCGGAGCGCGTCGACGTCGAACCGGAACTTCGAGGGTCGCCAGGGCAAGGGCGGCCGGACCCACCTGGTCTCGCCGGCGGTAGCGGCGGCCACCGCGATCGCGGGCCGCTTCGCGACCCCGGAGGATCTCTAGATGGAGGCCGTGCGCGCCGTCGAGGGCACGGCCGTCCCGCTCGACCGGTCCGACGTCGACACCGACCAGATCGTGCCGGCGCGGTTCCTGAAGCGCATCGAGCGCACCGGGTTCGGCCCGTTCCTCTTCTACGAGTGGCGGCAGGACCCCTCGTTCGTCCTGAACGACGAACGGTATGCGGGCGCGACGATCCTGCTCGCGGGGGCGAACTTCGGGAGCGGCTCCAGCCGCGAGCACGCCCCCTGGGCGCTGGAGGACCACGGGTTCCGGGCCGTGATCGCCCCGAGCTTCGCCGACATCTTCCGGAACAACTGCACCAAGATCGGGCTCTTGCCGGTCGAGCTGCCGGCGGAGTCGGTGCGCGCGTTGATGGACGCCGTGCTCGACGACCCGACGACGCGGATCCGCGTGGACCTGGAGGCGCTCACGGTCTCGGCGCCGTCCGTGCAGGAGTCGTTCGCGTTCGACGACTTCCGCCGCTGGTGCCTCCTCGAGGGCTACGACGACATCGACCTGACCCTGCGACACACGGACGCGATCGCGGCGTACGAGGCGTCGCGGCCGTCCTGGCTGCCGACGGCCTGAGTCAGTCGCTCGCCCGGACGCGTCGGCGGGCTGCCTCGGCGGTCGACGACGTGAGCTCGGCGAGCGCCTCCGAGCGATGCGCGACCACGTGCTCGGGGTGGGAGAGTCGCGCGGCCTTCGCCGGCAAGGCGGCGAAGTCGCGCGCGAAGCGCGCGCGCATCTCCTCGATCGAGGGCGGCGACGCGAGGCGGCGCCCGACCCGCAGCACGGGCTCGAGGAGCGGCTCGTGGTTCGGGCCGGGCGCCACCTCGTCGCGGAGCGCGATCACGTCCTCCGAGGGCCCGCGCCACACCTGCTTGCGACCGGGCGCCGTCGCCTTCGCCGGCGAGAGCTTCAGCACCGGACGCCCGTCGAACTCCACCAGCTTGTACACGGTGTCGATGTAGGGTGCGTCGGCGGAAACGCCGAGCTGCGTGCCGATCCCGAATGCGTCGACGGGCGCTCCGGCCCGCACCAGCTCCGCCACCTCGTGCTCGTCCAGGCCGCCGCTCGCGAAGATCTTCGCGTTCCGCAGGCCGGCGTGGTCGAGGGTCCGACGGGCCTCGCGCGAGAGCCGGTCCAGGTCGCCGGAGTCGAGCCGGATCCCGATCTCGCCCTGGGGATCCAGCTCCTTGATCACCTCGATCGCGTTGGCGACGCCGTGCATCGTGTCGTACGTGTCCACGAGGAGCGTCGTGCGATGCGGGTGGTCCTCGGCGAACGCGCGGAAGGCCTCCTTCTCGTCGTCGAACGCGGTGATGAACGAGTGCGCCATCGTCCCGGCCGTCCGGATGCCGAGCTCCCGGGCCGCCTCCACGTTCGAGGTGGCTGCGAACCCCACGATCGCGCTGCTGCGGGCCACGGCGCGGGCCGCCTCGACCCCGTGGGTGCGCCGGAACGCGAAGTCGACGAGGCCGTGCCCCTCCGCGGCCACGACGTACCGGGCGGCCTTCGACGCGATCGTCGTGTGCAGGGTCACCCGGTTCAGCAGGATCGTCTCCACGAGCTGGGCCTCCGCGATCGGCGCGGTCACCTCGAGGATCGGTTCCTTCGCGTGCACGACGCGGCCCTCCGGCACTGCCCAGACCTCGCCCGTGAATCGGACCTCGGCGAAGTCGTGGATCGCCCGCCGGTCGAACCCGATCCGGCTCAGGTAGACGAGGTCCTCCTCTTCGAACGAGAACGCCTCGAGGGCATCGAGGCAGTCCTCGAGGCCGGCGGAGACGAGGAACCCGCGCCCCTTCGGCAGGTCCCGGACGTAGAGGCTGAACGTCGCCTCACCGTTCATGCCGCGCCGCAGGTAGCTCGCGGCCATGTTCAGCTCGTAGAGGTCCGTGCGGAGCCCGCCGGGCATGCGACGTAGGCTACCCGTGATGCCGCACCGCTCTCGACGTCGGTTCGAGTCGCTCGTCGCGGACGCCCTCGACGAGCTCCCCGGCTGGGTCCAGGAGGCGATGGACAACGTCGCGGTCGTCGTGGAGGATCGCCCGCCGGCCGACGACCCCGACCTCCTGGGCCTGTACGAGGGGATCGCGCAGCCCGATCGCGAGAACTACGCGGGCGCGCTCCCGGACCGGATCTCGCTGTTCCGCTCCACGATCGAGGCCGAGGCAGGCGACGACGACGAAGAGCTGCGGGCGACGATCGCGGAGACCGTCGTGCACGAGGTCGCGCACCATTTCGGGATCTCGGACGAACGCCTCGAGGCGCTGGGGTGGGACTGACGGATCCCACGGAGGTCGACCCCGACGACGCTGCGCTGATGTGGCTCGCGCTCGACGAGGCGGAGCGCTGTATCGAGCACGGCGACGTTCCGATCGGGGCCGTAGTGTCGAAGGACGGGCAGGTGCTGTCCGCGGCCGGGAACCAGCGCGAGCTCGCGGCCGATCCGACGGCCCACGCCGAGATCCTCGCCCTCCGAGGAGCCTCGGCGGCGCTGGGGTCGTGGCGGCTCGAGGGCTGCACGCTGACGGTCACCCTGGAGCCATGCGCGATGTGCGCGGGCGCCGCCGTGTTGGCGCGGGTCGACCGCGTCGTGTTCGGCGCCGTCGATCCGAAGGCCGGGTTCGTGGGCTCGCTCGGCGACCTCGTCCGGGACGAGCGGCTGAACCACCGGGCCTCCGTCACGGGGGGTGTGCTCGCCGAGGAGTGCGGCGCCTTGCTGCGGACGTTCTTCCGGGAGCGGCGCTAGCGGGGCAGCCGCTCGCGGATCGCCTCGTCGATCCGCTCCGCGACCCGCGGCATCTCGTGCCGCATCGCGTCGAAGGAGGACCCGCTCATCACGGCCAAGGTCACGGGCGAGGAGGTGATGACCGACGCCGTGCGGCGGCCGTGCTCGATCAGCGCGATCTCGCCGAAGAAGTCGCCCGTGGTGAGGGTGGCCAGGTGCTCGCCCTCGTGCGTCACCTCGACCTCGCCGTCGAGGATCACGAAGAACTCGTGGGGAAGGCGACCCTCGTCCAGCAGGTGCTTGTCCGACGGGAGGTCGATCTCGTCTGCCCAGCGAGCGATCTGCTCGCGCTCGCGGTGCGAGAGTCCGGCGAACAGGGGCACCCGCTCGAGGGTCTTCGCGTCCACGGTGCTCGGATCCTCGCACGATCGTCCGTCCGCCGTCATCTCGGGCGCGACCGCCGACCCTCCCGCTACACTCGTCGACGGAGGCGTGCCGGAGCGGACGAACGGGACCGCCTCGAAAGCGGTTAGGGGCCTAATCCGCCCCTCGCGTGTTCGAATCACGCCGCCTCCGCCAGGAGCTGACCTCGCGGGCGACCCGGCGCTCCGCGCCGGGTCGCCCGTTCCGTGTCGCGGTTCCCGATCCGATCCGCGACGCGTCTGCGAGGCTGAGGCGATGGGCTCGACGCGGTACTACACGGCGACCAGCATCGACGGCTACATCGCGGACGAGCACAACTCGCTCGACTGGCTCTTCCAGGTGCCCGCGGAGGACGACGCCGAGGGACAGGACACGCGGTTCGCTCGCTTCTTCGCGGACATCGGGGCGATGGCGATGGGGTCGACGACGTACGAGTGGATCCTCGGCCACGAGGGGTTACTCGAGCATCCGGAGCGGTGGCACTACGGGGACACGCCCTGCTGGGTCTTCTCCCATCGAGAGCTGCCGACGATCCCCCAGGCCGATCTGCGCTTCGTCCGGGGACAGGTCGCTCCCGTCCACCGGGAGATGGTCGCGGCGGCGGGCGGGAAGGACGTCTGGATCGTGGGCGGGGGCGAGCTCGTCGGCCAGTTCGACGACGCCGGGCTCCTCGACGCGATCGAGCTCGATGTCGCGCCGGTCACGCTCGGCGCCGGCGCGCCGTTGCTGCCCCGACGCCTGACCTCGTCCCGCCTGGCGCTGGTCGGCGTCGAGCGGCACGGTCACTTCGTCCACGAGACGTATCGAGTGCGCTCCGAGGGAGAGGGTTGACCGGACCTCTGGGCCATCGGGCCGGAACGGGTGCCTCGGTAGACTCGACGACGGTGGCCTGCCCGAGCGGACGAAGGGGCACGCCTGGAGAGCGTGTAGGGGGGTGACCCCCTCGCGGGTTCGAATCCCGCGGCCACCGCTCCTAGAGATCGAGCACGAGCCAGCTGAACGATCGGTGGATCGTCATCCCGAGTCGCTCGTAGAGAAACAGCGCGCCAGTTCGGGAGTCCGTGGACAGGCTCGTCCACGTGTAGCCCCGGTCGAACGATCGCGCGAACGCCGTCTGCAGCAGTGCGCGGGCGATCCCCCGATGCCGGTGTTCGCGCGCCACGGCCAGTTTGTCGACCCAGATCTCGTCCGCGTCGATCAGGAACGCGCCGCCGACGATCCGCCCGTCCGCGACGGCGACGACGAGGTCCTCCGGCTCGAAGCCCTCGCGTCGGGTCACCATCGGTCGCCACGTCGATGCCGGGGACGGCGCCCGATCCTCGAACTCGATGAATGCGCGCTCGAACATCGCCAGCGCCTCGTCTTCGTCGAAGGGCCGGAACGCGCGGAACTCGACCCCCGCGGGGACGTCGGGCGGTGCCGGTCGCTCTGGATGGTCCATCCGGAGGATCCACGAGGTCCCTCGGGACACGTAGCCGGCCGCGGTCAGCATCGCGACGACGTCGGCGCGCCGGTCGTCCACCGTCTGGCGGACGCGCGGCGCGCCGACCTCCCTCGCGCGCTCCTCGCTCCACCGGCGCAACCAGGTGCCGATCCCGCGACCGCGGACGTCCGGATGGACGTCCACGGTCGCCCGGCGGCCGTCGTCGAGGAGCCCCCAGGCCACGATGCGCTCGCCGTCGGAGACGTACAGCCAGTCGGCCCCCGGGTCGAATCCCTCGGCGCCCGCGTCGGCGAGGAGGTCGGCCCGCTCGAGCATCAGCTCTCCAGTGTCGTGGAGCTCGCACGCGTTCACCATCGCGACCACCGCATCGAGGTCGTCCTCGGTGATCGGCTTCGCCTCCAGGCCGTGGGGCAGGTCCTTCACGACGACTCCCGCCAGCCCGACATCCGCGCAGGGTAGCCGCGTGCGAGCATGCCGCGATGAACCTCGCGGACCGCATCGCCGCCGCCAGCCTGTTGGGCGAGCGCATCCGTGCCGAGGTCGTCGAGGGCGGCGAGGCGATCGAGGTCGACGGCCTCCTGGTCGCCCTGTCGAACCTCCCGGCGCCCGAGCTGAACGGGACGCGGGTGATCCGCGAGCCGGACGATCCGACGGCCGCGATCGCCGCCGCGCGCGACGTCTTCCGCTCGCGCGCTCACCCGTTCTTCGGTATCGAGATCGAGGTCGCGAGGCACCCTCGGGTCGACGACGCGGTTCGGACCGCCGGGCTCCGCCGCGTCGAGCGGTGGCCGGCGATGGTCGCGCACCTGCGGGACCTGCCGACCCCGCCGGATCATCGGGACGTCGAGATCACGGAGATCCACGAGGAAGGAGCGCTGCCCGCCGTGCGCGCCGTCGAGGTGGAGACGTTCGGGACGGACCCCCGCGTCGCGGAGCGCTTCGTCGGGCGACGGATGCTGGAGGACGAGCGCGTCCGGATGTTCGTGGCGTGGATCGACGGGCGGCCGGTCGGCGAGGCGACCGGCTACCTCCTCGACGATACGGTCGGGATCTTCGGCGTCGGTGTGGTCGAGGACGCGCGGCGTCGCGGGATCGGCGCCGCGCTGACGCTCCGCGCGGCTTCCGCGTTCGGCGACCGCGCCGACGTCGCCTGGCTGCAGCCGTCGGACATGGCGCGGTCGATGTACGAGCGTCTCGGGTTCGACCCCGTCTCGGAGTGGGAGGTGTGGGTCGCGCGAGTGTGAGCGCTACGTCGTGCCGTCCACGATCCGGCGCGCCCCGACGGGCTCGTCCACCTGCACGACCACCTTCTTCAGCAACGCGATGTCGATGCAGGCCACGTTCGTCACCTCGGGGTCGCTCCCCTGGAACAGCGTGATCGTGATCGCCGTGGGGCTCTCCTCGACGTCGACGTGGTCGAGGACGTAGCAGGGCTCGACGCCGCTCCAGAAGAAGACGGTGAGGGTCCGGTCGTCCGCGTCGACGTCGACGTGGTCGAACGGGATCGGTGCGACGCGGATCATCCCGGGCCTCGGCTCCACCGGTTCGGCGTCGTCTCCCGGGTCCGCCGTGCGCGGCTCCTCGTCGCCGGGGCACGAGCTCACGGGCGTGTCCGGATCCGCTCCCGCCGGCTGGTCGCCGCACGGCTCGGGGTCGACGACGACCGGCGGCTCGATCGTGTCGTCGCACGCCTCGCCGAACGGGGGCGGTCCCGACTCGACCGACTCGGGGCCCGCGGGCGCGACGCAGATCCCGGCGATCCTGTCGCGGCCGCCTTCCGACCGCGGCGACGTGGCGCCGACGGATCCGGCGCCCGCGATGCCGGCGACCAGCACCACGGCGATCGAGAGGAACAGCGCGATCCGTGCTCTGGTGGTGATCGTCATCGAGACCTCCGCGCATGCTCCGGATGCGGACGGGAGGACCGCACCCGAGTGGGTCGAACGGGGGTTGGACGGGGGATCCGCGAGCGAGGTTCCCGGACCGGGTGCATCATCCGCCTGAGACATACCAGCGGGAGGCGACGATGGGCACGCTGTATCGCATCACCCCCGAGCAGCGGGTCGAGGGGGCGCCGACCCCCGGCATGGCGCGCGAGCAGGCGATCCGGACCGACGGGATGTGGGCCGGCTTCGTGAGGACCGAGGCCGGCATGGTCTCGGGCTGGCACCATCACGGCGACTACGAGAGCGCGATCTACGTGATCACCGGCGCGATCCGGATGGAGTTCGGCCCCGGCGGGATCGAGCGGTTCGACGCGGGCCCCGGCGACTTCGTGTACGTCCCGAGGCACGTGGTCCACCGGGAGAGCGATCCCGCGTCGGAGCCCGCGACGATCGTGGTCGTCCGTGCGGGGGAGGGCGACCCGGTCTTCAACGTCGACGGCCCGGGGTGACCCGGACCGGGCTGGTCGGAGGTCCCCCGTATACTCGGCGTCGTGACCGTGCTAGGCGGGGAGCTAGCGGTGCCCTGTACCCGCGATCCGCTTCAGCGGGGCTGAATCCCCGCCCGAGGCCCGTGAGGTCCGGAGCGCCCCGGCACGGAGCGTCGAAGGTCGGGTCCCACGCGACGCCGGAACGCGAACCGGGTCAGGTCCGGAAGGAAGCAGCCCTAAGCGTGAACCGGCGGGTGCCGTGGGGAAGCCTGGCTGGAGCTCCGTCGTCGGGAAGCGGCCGAGTCTCACGTGGTCGACGGCGGGTGCACGGTCACACTTCTCTGTAGGGAGGGGACGTGGCGGACGAGAAGCAGCACCAGGCGCTCTACCGGCGGTACCGGCCGCAGACGCCTACGGAGATCCTGGGCCAGGATCACGTCGTCCGCGCGCTGACGGGCGCGATCCGCGAGGGCCGCCTCCACCACGCCTTCCTGTTCTGCGGTCCACGGGGGACGGGCAAGACCTCGACCGCCCGGATCCTCGCCAAGATGGTCAACTGCGAATCGGGACCGACCGCCGAGCCCTGCGGCGGGTGCGAACAGTGCGTCGCGATCCGCGACGGCACGCATCTCGACGTCGTCGAGATCGACGCGGCCTCGCACGGAGGGGTGGAGGACGCCAGGGAGCTCCGCGAGAAGGCGCCGACCGCGCCGGTCCAGGGGCGCGAGAAGGTCTACATCATCGACGAGGCCCAGCGCCTGTCCCGCGAGGCGTTCGACGCGCTCTTGAAGGTGTTCGAGGAGCCGCCGACCGGCGTCCGGTTCGTCCTGGCCACCACCGAGCCGCACAGGATGCCGGCCACGATCGTCGGTCGGTGCCAGCGGTTCGACTTCCGACGGCACACGATGGACGGACTCTCGGAGCTCCTCCAGAAGGTGTCCGCGTCCGAGGGCGTGCTCCTCGACGATTCGGCCGCGCACGCGATCGCCCGGCACGCGGAAGGGTCCGCCCGGGACGCGCTGTCGCTCCTGGACCAGGCCGGCGTGCTCGGCGGACAGAAGGTGGACGACGACGCGATCAGGGCGCTGCTCGGCGCGCCGCGCAGCGAGGTCCAGGTCGAGCTCGCCGACGCCGTCGCGGTCGGCGACGCTCGGAGCGCCTTCGAGCTCGTGAACCGCCTCGTCCAGGACGGCCAGGACCTCCGCAACGTGACGAACGAGACGCTCGCGTACTTCCGCGACCTCTTGCTCGTGAAGACGGCGCCGGGCCAGGAGGATCTGCTGGACGTCGCCGCCGACGCGTACGAGGGTCTGCGGATCCAGGCAGAGAAGTTCACGCCCGCCGAGCTCGCTCGGGTGATCGAGCTCCTGCTGGCCGCGCAGAACGACATGCGATGGACGACGTCGCCGCGCCTGTCGCTCGAGCTCGCGCTCGTGCGCGCCACGATGCCGGAGACCGATCCGTCGGCGGCCGGGACGCTGTCCAGGGTCGAGCGGCTCGAGCGGCTCGCGAACCTCGAACCGGGGTCGGTCGTGCCGGCCGTCGGGGCCGCCTCGCTCGGGGACCCAACGCCCGTCGCCGAGGCCGCCCCGCTCGGGGACCCGACGGCGGGGGACGAACCGTCCGACGCGCCTCCGGCCTCGTCACAACCGCCCGCCGCCGTAGAGGTCCCCTCGGTGGCGACCTCGGCTCCTGAAGCGGCTCCGGACGCGGCTTCCGTGGAGGCACCGGCGCCGGACGTGCCGCGGGCGGCCGACGCCGGCAGCGTCGACGTCGGGATGCTCCGCCGCTCGTGGCAGGCCCTCCTCGATCATCTGAGCGAGCGCGGGCAGCCGGTCCTTCGCGCCCTGCTCGTGAGCGCGACGCCCGCGTCGTTCGACGGGGAGACCCTCGGGCTCGCCTTCCCGCCCTCCTTCCGGAACAACCTCCGGCAGGTGAACGCTCGGGTGGACAAGCTCCAGGACGCGCTCAGCGATCTCTTCGGCATCCGCCCGCGGATCGAGTGCGTGACGCGGGAGGCTCACGCCGGCGGGACGGAGCCCGCGGCGGCGGACTACGTCGAGGAGGAGAAGGAGCCGACGGACGAGGAGGCGCTGGCGCGCCTGAAGGACGTCCTGGGCGCGACCCCGACCGACGACGAGGCCGGGGGCTGATCGCGTGTACGAAGGCCCGATCCAGGAGCTGATCGACGAGCTTGCGCGGCTGCCAGGCGTCGGACCGAAGTCGGCGCAGCGGCTCGCGTTCTGGCTGGTGAAGGCGACGCCGGAGGACGCCAAGCGTCTGGCCGCGGCGATCGTTCAGGCGAAGGACCGGATCGCGTTCTGTCGCGAGTGCGGCAACGTCGCCGAAGGCGATCTGTGCCGGATCTGCCGCGACGAGTCGCGCGACCGGACGTTGCTCTGCGTCGTCGAGGAACCCAAGGACGCGGCGACGATCGAGAAGGCCGCGCTGCACAAGGGCCGGTACCACATCCTCGGCGGGGCGATCAGCCCGCTCGACGGCGTGGGACCCGACGACCTGCGCGTCCAGGAGCTCCTCGACCGGGTCGAGCGGGACCACGTGACCGAGGTGATCCTGGCGACGAACCCCAACCTCGAGGGGAACGCCACCGCGATGTACGTGGCCGCGCTCCTGAAGCCGGCCGGGATCCGGGTCACGCGGCTCGCGAGCGGACTGCCGGTCGGTGGCGATCTCGAGTACGCGGACGAGGTGACGCTCTCGCAGGCCCTCGAAGGCCGCCGCGAGATCTAGCGGCTCACGCGACGGCGCGATGCCGCCGGATCCGGACGATCGCGAACCAGACCAGCGCACCGAGCGCGGCGATCGGCACCAAGTACCCGAGTCCCACGATCACGGCACTGAGGATCCGCAAGAAGCCCTGGACGGCGAGCCCGAACGAGGAGCCGAGGTCCGGCTTCTCGACGACCGCTACGGCTGCGGGAGCCGGCGCGCTCCGCTCCTTGATCACCACGCGAAGCGTCGACTCGGCGACCTGATCGTTGAGGAACCTGAGCTGTCCCTGGATCCGCTCGATCTGCAGCTGGACCTCGTCGAGTTGGTTCCCCAGCTGGAGGATCTCCTCCGTCGTGTCCGCCTGCTCGGAGAGCTCGGTCAGCAGCGCCTTGCGCTCCTGGAGGATCCGGAGCCGCGCTTCGTGGTCGATGAATTCGGCGGTCACGTCCTCACCGGTGACCTGCTCGAACCGGACCCGGAGCCCGAGCGCGCGGATCTCGGCGCGGGCGCGGTCGAACCGGTTCGCGGGGATCCGCAGGACGAACGTGCCCGAGCGGTCGTCGTTCGTGGACGAGGAGAGGATGAACCCGGTGTTCCGCTCCGCGATCATCGTCAGGTCGCCGACCGTGTCGCCGAACGCGCCGTTCCGGACCACGATGCCGATCCGGCCGTCGCGGATGATCTTCGTGAGGTCCTGCGAGCCGGGCTCTTCCTGTCCCGGCGGCGCCGGGCTCGGTTCCGGAGCCTGCGGGCTCGGCTGTGCGACGCCGAGTCCGCCGTCGCTCCCCGAGGCGCCTCCGCTATCGGCCTCGAACATCACCCCCGACCCACCGGCGAAGAAGCCGATCGCGGCGGCTACCAGCAGGAAGGCGGCGGCGACGCCGGCCACCTTGGCCCACGTCCTGGCCAGCCGCCGCCGGCCCGGCGTCGCCGTCGCCGGGGGCAGGCCTGCCGCCTCACGCTCCGAAACCTCGAGGAGGTCGGCTTCGAGCTGCTGCAGGTACTCGATCTCGGTGTTCACCCGTCGCTCTCCATCGCCGGTTGCAGCCCTTGCTCTTGGAGCACCAACGCCAGTCGCCGGAGCCCGCGGCTCACGCGCTGCCGCGCGTTCTGCTCGCTGCACGCGAGGCGCCGCGCCACCTCCGGGTACGGCAGTTCCTCGATCACGCGGAAGCGGAGCGCATCGCGCTGTTCGGCCCCGAGGGTCTCGAGCGCATCCTCGATCGCGTCACGGATCGGAGCGAAGTCCACGAGATCCTCGATGCGTTCGTAGTCGGCCGGGGGGAGCTCTCGCTCCGGCATCCCGAGTCGTCGCCGGACAGCCCGATCGACCCGGCCAGAGCGGAAGAACCGCCCGAGCTGGTGCCTCGCCACTCCGTACAGCCATGCCACGCCGTTCACTCCCGTATCTCGATAGGTCGTCCTCGATGCGAAGGCCTGCGCGAACGTCTCGGCGGTGAGCTCGGCCGCCGCCTCCGGGTCGAGCGTCCGTCGGGCGAAGTAGCGGAGGAGATCCTCCGCATGGCGGCGGTAGAGCACGGTGAAGGCGCCCGGCTCCGTGGCCGACACGGTGAGGAGCTCGCTGTCGCTTCGCTGGTCCTCCACCTCTGTCCCGGGGTCTTGGTTCTCGGCGGTTCCCCCCGTACCATGCCCCGGTTCGCGAACGTGTGACAGGGGGTCGACGGTGGCGGCGCGGGATTCGTTCCCACGGCAGAAGGCGAGGACGCGGGGGTTCAGCCTGGGGGCTCCTCGGAGCCTCCGCATCGCCGATGACGGCTCCCGGGTCGCGTTCATCCGCTCCCGGGCCGGCGACGACCCCGCGGGCTGCCTGTGGGTCCTCGATCTGGCCACCGGCGAGGAACGAGCGATCTTCGATCCGGCCGCCCGGGCCGATGAGGAGAACCTGACGCAGCGGGAGCGCGACCGGCGGGAGCGCGCACGTGAGCAGCTGACGGGTGTCACGACCTACGACGCCGATCCGGGCCTCACGATCGCGACGTTCGTCGTCGGAGGACAGGTCCACGTCGCCGACCTCGTGGGCGGGATCGCGCGGCCGCTCCTCGGGTCGGTCGCAGGTGCGTTCGACGCGCGACCGGATCCGACCGGTCGTCGCGTGGCGTACGTCGTGGATGGGGCCCTCTACGTCCAGGAGCTCGCGGCAGCGGATGACGCAGATACCCGGGCACGGGTGCTCGCGCAGGACGACGATCCCGACATCCACTGGGGCGTGGCGGAGTTCGTGGCGGCGGAGGAGCTCGAACGTCACCGCGGCTACTGGTGGTCGCCGGACGGAGAGCGGATCGCGGCCGCATCCGTCGACGAGCGGAAGGTGCTCCTCTGGCACATCGCGTCGCCCGTCGATCCGGACGCGCCGCCGCGGGCCGTGCGCTACCCGCAGGCGGGGACTGAGAACGCAGACGTGTGCTTGTCGATCCTCGGCCTGGACGGATCGTGCGTCGACGTCGGCTGGGACGCGAACGCGTACCCGTACCTCGTCAACGTGACGTGGAACGACCGAGGCCCGCTCACGATGCTCGTCCTCTCGCGCGACCAGAAGCGCTGGTCGGTCCTGGTGGCCGACCCGGCGTCGGGGAAGACCGAGCCTGTGTACGAGGACGTCGACGAGCACTGGCAGACGGTCGTCACCGGCGTGCCGGATCGCCTGAGCGACGGTCGGCTCGTGTTCGTCGACGAATCGGAGGACACGCGGCGGATCACGGTCGACGGTGAGCCGATCACGCCGCCCGGCCTCCAGGTGGACTCGGTGCTCGACGTCGGCGACGACGTCCTGGTCACGGCGTACGAGGACCCGACCGAGTTGCACGTGTGGCGCGCGGGCGGCGACGCGGCGCCCGAGCGACTCACCTCGGAGCCGGGTGTCCACGCCGCCGCCCGCGCGAACGGCGTCACCGTGATCGTGTCCGAGCTCTTCGAGCCGGTTCGGCGGGCGAGCGTGCTCCGCGACGGCGAAGCCGTCGCAGAGATCCGCTCGCTCGCCGAGACTCCACTCCTGCGGGCCCGGCCGAGGTTCGAGGTGGTGGGCCGCCGTGACCTCCGGGTCGCGCTGTTCACGCCGGGCGGCCGCGAGCCGGACGAGGCGCTCCCCGTCCTGGCCGACCCGTACGGCGGCCCGCACTTCTCCAAGGTGGTCAAGGCGCACCGCGCGCTCCTGGAACCGCAGTGGCTCGCGGACCAGGGGTTCGCGGTGTTCGTGGCGGACGGCCGCGGCACGCCCGGGCGCGGCGTCGAGTGGGAGCACGCGGTCTACCGGGACTTCGCCGGCCCCGTCCTCGAGGACCAGGTCGACGCGCTGCAGTCGGCCGCCGAGCGCTTCGAGTTCCTCGACCTGGGTCGCGTGGGGATCCGGGGCTGGTCGTTCGGTGGCTACCTCGCGGCGATGGCGGTGCTCCGGCGACCCGACGTGTTCCACGCCGCGGTCGCCGGCGCCCCGGTCACCGACCAGACGCTGTACGACACCGCCTACACGGAGCGCTACCTCGGTCACCCGCTCGAGGAGCGGGACACTTATAGAAGGAACTCGATCGTCGACGACGCGCCCGACCTCGAGCGCCCGTTGCTGCTGATCCACGGCCTCGCCGACGACAACGTCTTCGTGGCCAACACGCTGCGCCTCACGCGGGCGCTCACCGAGGCCGGGCGGCCGCATGCGGTCGTCCCCCTGTCCGGGATCACGCACATGACCACGGAGGAGTCCGTCGCGGAGAACCTCCTCTTGCTGCAGGTTCGGTTCTTCCGGCAGGCGTTCGGCATGGACGATCCGCCCTCCGCACCCGCCTGACGGGCGGCCGACGGTCCGCTGCTACGCTCGGCGCGACATGCCGATCGTGGTGCAGAAGTACGGCGGCACCTCCGTGGACGGCGTCGATCGGCTGCGCGCCGTCGCCGACCGCGTGGCCCACGCTCGGGAGGCGGGCAACGACGTGATCGTCGTCGTCTCCGCGATGGGGCAGACGACCGACGACCTTGCCCGGATGGCCAAGGACATCGCCCCGCTGCCCGATCCTCGCGAGATGGACATGCTGCTGACCGCCGGAGAGCGGATCGCGATGGCGTTGCTCGGCATCGCGATCAACGCGCGCGGCTGTCGCGCGGCCAGCTACACGGGGTCGCAGGCCGGCATCATCACGGACACGGCGCACGGTCAGGCGAAGATCATCGAGATCCGTCCGAAGAGGATCCTCGAGGCGCTCGACGCGGGCAACGTCGTGATCATCGCTGGGTTCCAGGGGCTCTCCTCCGCGTACGAGATCACGACGCTCGGCCGCGGGGGCTCCGACCTGACGGCCGTCGCGATGGCCGCGGCGGTCGGCGCGGAGGTCTGCGAGATCTACACCGACGTCGGCGGCGTGATGACGGCGGACCCCCGGGTGGTCCCGGACGCGCGAGTGATCGAACGGATCGGCTACGACGACATGCTGGAGCTGGCCGCGGCGGGAGCCAAGGTCCTCCAGTCGCGTTCCGTGGAGGTCGCCAGGCGAGCCGGGCTGCGGCTCCACGTGCGCTCGTCCTTCGACGACGACGCGCCCGGGACCTGGGTGCAGGAGGTGGACGATGAGATGGAAGACGTCCTGATCTCGGGTGTCGCGCTCGAGACCGACGAGGCGAAGGTGACGTTCGACGGCGTGCCGGACCAGCCGGGCGTGGCCGCCTCGCTATTCAAGGCCGTGGCCGGCGTGGGCGTGAGCGTCGACATGATCGTGCAGAACGTCTCGCACGAGGGGGCGACGGACCTCTCGTTCACGGCTCCGCTCGCGGACGTCTCGGAGCTCGAGGCCGCGCTCGGCGGGATCGCCGATCAGGTCGGCGCCAGGAGATGGTCGATCGACGACGGCGTCGCCAAGGTCTCGCTCGTTGGAGCCGGGATGAAGAGCCAGCCGGGCGTCGCGGCGGACATGTTCGACGCCCTCGCGACCGAGGGCATCAACATCGAGATGATCTCCACCTCCCCGATCCGGATCTCTTGCGTCGTACGGAAAGAGGACGCGGAGCGGGCGATGCGCGCGGTGCACGCCAGATTCGGGCTGGACGTTCCGGCCGAGATGCCGCATAACTAGAGGATGGGCCAGCACCCTTCCCTGCCACCGCCTCCGCCCACGTCCGGCGGGATCGAGCACTCCGATGCGCCGGAAGGGCCCAGCCGATCGGCGGCCAAGGCGATCGCGGTGGTGGCCGGGTTCCTCCTCGCGATCACGGGCATCGTCGTCCTCGCCGTCATGTGGCTCGGCCAGCCGGGCCGATGCGAGGCGAGCACCGTGGAATCGGCGCGCTTCGGCTACTGCGTCGAGGCGCCGGGATGGGAGCTGACGAACGAGGCCACGGAGACGGAACTGCCGTACGACGAGCTGATCAAGCCGGCGGACGCCTCCACGGTTCGGATCGTGGCGATCCAGCTGCAGTCGGGTCAGGGCCTGGACGAGATCGTGCAGGCGGTGCGGGACACCGTCGCCGACGACGGACTCGACGTGGGCGAGGTGGTGGACCGACGTGTCGCCGGCGTGCCGGCCGCCCAGTGGGACTACGCCCTCGAGGGCGGGGCGGTCGAGCAGCAGGTCCGAGACGTCGTCTTCGTTCGCGGCGACGCCGCGTGGCGCGTCCAATTCCAGACCGACAGCGAGGGGTTCGAGGCCAGCGCCGCGGAGTTCGAGAACATCCTGCAGACCTGGACCTTCCGATAGTCGATCGCCGCGCTCCGCGCGGGTCCTCCTTCCGCTCGTCGACGCGAACCGCCGGTAGGGTGAGGGAATGGGTCTGAAGGTCGCCGTCGTCGGTGTCACCGGTGCCGTGGGCACGGAGATGCTGCGCATCCTCGAGGAGCGCGCGTTCCCGGTGGACGAGCTGGTGCCGCTCGCGTCGGCCCGGTCGGCCGGACGGACGATCGCGTTCCGCGGCGAGGACATCGCGATCCGCGAGCTGTCGCTCGACGCGCTCCGCGGCGTGGACGTGTCGCTGTCCGCCGCGGGCGCCTCCGTGGCCCGATCGTTCGTGCGCGACGCGGCCGCGACCGGGACCGTCTGCATCGACAAGTCGTCCCGGCTCCGGATGGAACCGGACGTACCCCTCGTGATCCCCGAGGTGAACCCGGAGGCGCTCGAGGGATCGCCGCGGATCGTGGCCGTACCGAACTGCACGACGATCGTCGCGATGATGGCGCTCGCGCCGTTGCACCGGGCCGCGGGGCTCCGATCGATCGTCCTCTCTTCGTATCAAGCGGTGTCCGGCGCCGGCCGCGACGGAACGCGCGAGCTCGCAGAGCAGATCGGGAAGCTGCACGATCAGGTCGAGGAGCTCGGACGCCCCGACGTCGATGCGCTGCCGGTCGGCGACGTCTTCGGCAAGACGATGGCGTTCAACGTGCTGCCGAAGGTCGACCGGTTCGAGGACGACGGGTCGACCGGCGAGGAGACGAAGACGATCCAGGAGTCGAGGAAGATTCTCGGCATCTTCGACCTCGACGTTGCGGCGACGTGCGTCCGCGTGCCGGTGCCGGTCGGGCACTCGGTCTCCGTGCTCGCGCGCTTCTCGCGCGCGATCGCGCCCGCGGAAGCGCGCGACCTCGTCGCCGCCGCGCCGGGCGTCGAGCTCCGCGACGACCCGGCGAACGGGGTCTACCCGTCACCGCTCGAGGCGGCGGGGCGGGACGAAGTGCTCGTGGGCCGGATCAGGCAGGCGCCCGGTCACGACGACGCGCTGCAGCTGTTCGCATGCGGGGACAACCTCCGGAAGGGCGCCGCGCTGAACGGGATCCAGATCGCCGAGCGGCTGATTTCGACGGCCCGCGCCTAGCCGTCCGCACTACTCGGATCGGCTTCCGTACCCGTACTCGCGACAACGCTCGGGCTGAACCTGGTTGTAGCGCAGAAGGGGGCAGCGGGGGGCCCTGCTTTCCACCGTGGTGGAAAGTAGGCCGAATGACCTAGTACACACCCTCCGGCATCTGTGGTACGTTCCGCCGGCTTCGGCATCTGCCGTAGCTCGTCTGGGGGCCTCGGGAATCCCCCAGACGGTGGGGTGGAGGGCCCTTTGGTCGGATCCAGGCCGGGGGTCTTTTTCATTTCCCGAATAGGTGGGGGTGGAACGCCGGTGACCCGAGAAGGGTCTGGTTCTGGCTTTCCCGGTCGCGCGCGTGCGGCCGCGGGCGCTCCGTTCCTCCTCCTCGCTGAGAACTGGGGCGGTCGCCGCCCGCCCACGATCGTGAAAGGAGGACTTCCCACAGATCCGAGCCAGCTCCCGGAGGTGCGCCGATAGGCGACTCGGACGGCAGCGGCATCAGTGACACTGGTCCTATCTGAGGAGGCATTTCGAATGGTACGGATTCTCCGCAAACGGAACGGAAGGCGGCTCGGGCTGCTCGTTGGGGCAGCCGCGCTGTTCCTCGTGACAGCGCTCCTGCTTCCCGCAGGCGCCGTTCTTCCCGGTAGCCCGAGTTCGTTCGAGTCGGGGAACGACCCGTCTCTCGGACTCGGCAACATGGTCCACACCGGCACGAACGCCGACTGGGACACCGTCCAGAACGAGGCGGCGTATCAGCACCTCGAAGATGGCGACGCCGTCAACACTGACGACTCTTTCACGCCTGGACAGAAGCAAGACACCACCTGTCCGGCCGTGGAGGGTCACAAGAACCCGCCGAAGGACGACTTCACTGATGTGGCGTCGTTCACCGAGACCAATGACTCGGGTGGGGCGAACGACGGCGACGTGTACTTCTACGGTGCCACGATTAGGCACGCCGCGAACGGTAACGCGAGCGAGAACATCGAGCTGAAGCAGGGCACGAGCGGTCTGTGCCCCGGCAGCACAGACCTCCTCGCTCGTACACCCGGTGACAAGTTGCTCGCGATCGACTACCTCGGTGGCGGCAGCGCGCCCGAGTTCCACGT
Organism: Actinomycetota bacterium; assembly: GCA_036281075.1. GTDB lineage: Bacteria > Actinomycetota > UBA4738 > UBA4738 > HRBIN12 > JAJNBA01. The sequence goes on from DASUPO010000102.1 coordinate 25,601, forward strand.
CCTGACGTGGATCGCCAGCGGCACGTGCTTCGTCGGCAACAACACGGCTCCGTGCTGGGGCGAAACCGTGCTCGAGCTCGACCCGACCGAGGCCGAGGGCGGCGTGAACAACGCCACGATCACCGCGCTCAACAACCCGATCGACGGCACCCAGCTCGTCGCGGGGAGGTTCGCCGAGTTCGGCGTCAACCTCACGGACTCGGACATCATCCCTCCGGGTGAGTGCGAGGGCATCAGCCAGATCATCTGGGAGTCCCGTTCGTCCGGTTCATCGTTCGTGTCGTCCACCAAGGACATCACGATCGAGGACGTGAACATCAACAACTGCGGCACCGTCGAGGTCACCAAGACCAACGATGACGACAGTGCACCGACAGGTGCTGTGTTCACCCTGTACGAGGGCGCTGACACGACCGGCGATGAGGTCGGCACTTGCACCGTGGACGCTGCGGGCGATTGCGTGAACGACGATGGGACGACTACGTTCCCGCCGTCGTTCGTGGACCTGGAGCCGGGCACGTACACGATCGATGAGACGACCGTGCCTGCTGGGTTCGTCAAGGATGCGGACCTGCCCGACACGTTCACCGTGGCGGCTGGTGAGTCGGTCGAGCTTGCGTACACAAACGTGAAGCTCGAAGGCGCTCTCGTCATCAACAAGAACAGCACCAAGGGCGAGGGCACCGACCCCGTGGAGAACGCGGGCGCGGAGTTCTCGGTGGGAGGTCCAGACCCCTCGACGGACAGCTTCACCGTCGTCGATAACGGGGCGCTGGACGAGGACGACACTGTTGGTGTGGTCTGCGTTTCGGCTCTGGACCTCGGCGACTACACCGTGAACGAGACTGCAGCGCCGGATGGTTACGGTGGCGCACCGCTCTCCGAAGCGGATCAGTCCGTGACGGTCGTTGACGACACCGACTGCGGCGAGAACCTGCCTGCTGCCGGAGCCACGGCGACGTTCACGAACCCGCCGCTCTCCGACATCATCGTCGCGTTCCGCGACGGTGGCTCCGGGGAGACCTCGTTGACGAGCATCGACTGCGAAGGTCTCGGGGATAGCCCAGATGACCTGGATGCAGATGCGTTGACCGGATGGGACGATTCTGTGACCCACGAGGACATCGCGATCGATCCTTCACCGAGGACGATCACCTGCGAGATCGTGATCGATCCCTAAAGGTTCGAGAGCGAGAAGCACGGAGGGGGGCCGGCGAAAGCCGGCCCCCCTTCGTTTCGTCGCTTCTCCTCGTCAATTGACGGTGAACGTGGAAGTACTCGTCGACAGGTTCCCCATCGCGTCGACCGATTCGAACGTCGCGACGTGCGGTCCTCGGACCCGCCGGATCGTCCACTTGTACGAGACTTGGCAATCGAAGGTCACGCCGTCGCACAACGTGGTGGCCACCAGCGTGCCATCCAGGATCACCCGCAACCGACGAACGACATGGTCATCCTTCGACGAGAAGCCCACGTACGCGGTTCTGCCACTGAGCGCTCCTCCGTCCGCGGGATTGATCCAATTCAGCTCGGGAGCGGATGAATCGGAGGAATAGACCTTGTACCAGCTGGTCGCCGGTGCACTCAAGACGCCGCTTCGCTGGACCGTGGCGGACACTGGGTAGTCGCCGTCGGCCGCGCCGGCCGGGGAGGTGATCGATGCCCACACGTACACGCTCGAAGTCGAGCCCACAGTGACGGTCGAAGGCGCCGAGACCGAGAAGCCGTCAGGGGCAGACACCGTCACTCCGAAGGTGGACGACCCGCAGCCGGTGTCGTTGTTGAAGACGTTGATCGCGAACCTGAGCTGTTCGCCGGGTGTTCCCCACGATCCCTTCGACCCCCACGCGAAGCTGTTGTCGATGGAAGCCCTCGGTGCAACTGGTGCACAGGCTTCTCCGGCGCGCTTTCCACCAGCGGCTGCTGGGCCAGCAAGGAGCGCGACGATCGCGATGAGCGCGATCGCGATGAGCGTTTTCCTCATGGAGTCCTCAGCCCCTTCCGGCGTCGATGGATCACTCCATGCCAAGCCGTTCGTACCTAGAAGCAGGTATCGGCTTGCGGCGCACGATTCCTTGAGGAGAACGCCGCGATTCGCGCGGAGTCATACCCGCGCGACGAGATCCGAACGGCCTGGCTCAGAGTGGGCAGTCGCAGGGCGCGAGGCCGCACTTCGAGCATCCGTCCCTGTACCGCCCGACGGCCTCGTCGAGGTCTACGCCCTCCATGTTGGCGAGCGAGGCGAGCCATGCGAGGACATCGCCGAACTCGTGGATGAGGTTCGCTCGATCGCCTTGTCGGATCGCCCTCGCGAGCTCGCCAACCTCCTCGGTCATCCATCTGAAGGTTGCGTCCACGCCGCGTGCCTCGTCGCGAAGGCCGTACAAACGGCGCATCTGTTCTTGCAGGGCTTGCAGTTCCATGGCTAGACCCTAACTGCGTGACCGTGGGCAAGATCTATGCGTCCCCGGAGGGATTGGACGTTGGCTCAAGCGTGTCGGCGGGCTCGCGGGCCCGCTTCCGGCGCTTGTCCGCGTACATCGCCTCGTCCGCGGCGTCGATCAGCTCCTCGAGTGTGACCGTCCGGCCGCCCGGGACCGCGGACAGCCCGATCGAGAACGAGACCGCGAACCGTCGACCGGGCGCCGCGTTGTGCCGCGCCTCCGTCTCGCGCATCCGCTCCACCACGCGCTCCGCGTCCAGCTCGAGGTCGCCCATCAGCAGCACGCAGAACTCGTCGCCGCCGAGCCGGGCGGCGAGGTCGGATGATCGGACCGTCTCGCGGATCACGTCGGCCGCCTCTTCCAGCAGCTGGTCGCCGCACGCGTGGCCGTGCTCGTCGTTCACGACCTTCAGGCCGTCGAGGTCGAGGAACAGCAGCGCGACCGCCGCCCGGGTCCTCGCCGCGAGCAGCAGCTCGTGCTCGCCGAGCGCGAAGAAGCCGCGACGGTTCGCCAGGCCGGTGAGCTCGTCGACGGTCGCGAGCTGTCGGAGCTCCTCCTGGAGCTCCGATTGGTGATCAGCGGTCCGCGCGAGCGCCCGCGAGAGCGTGCCGAGCTCGTCGCGTGCGAGGTCCGGGGCCTCGAGCGGGGTGCCCTCCTCCAGCCGTTCGGCGTTCGCTCGCATCCGGCCCACGCGCCGGACGATGCTGGCCGTGAAGCCCAACAGCAGGACCATCGCGGACGCGAGCGCCGCCGGCAGCGCCAGGACCTGGATCAGGAACGAATGCTCCGCGCTCCGATCGCGTGCCTCGACGCGGTGCCGTGCCACGGCATCGGCCGCGTCCCGCATCCCCTCGGTCAGACCCCGGAGCGTGCCGGTGATCGTCTGCCCGTGCAGGAGCAGGGTCGCGAGACGCTCCTGCGACGCCTCGGTCCGCGCCTGGCCGACGACCATCACGTCGCGGAACGTCCTGATCCGCTCGTCGATCAGCTCGCGCACGCGATCCAGGCGGGTTCGCTGCTCCGGTTCCACGAGCCGAGCGTCCAGCTCGGCGAGATCCCGCCGGAGCTCCCCGACGGCGTCCGTGTACGCCGATCCGATCCCCGCGCGCCCGGTCAACAGGAACCCACGGACGCTGGACTCCGCGACGGCGAGGTCGTCCTGGATCTCGGCGAGCGACCGAAGGACGGCGTTCGTCCGGTCGACCCCGTCGTTCGCCCGCCCGGCGGCGCGCTGCGCCGAGCCGGCGGAGACGACGGCCACGATCAGAACGACGACCGGTATCGTCGCCATCGCGAGCATCTTCCAGCGGAGGGACACGTCCGTTCTCCTGCAGGGGGTCGACCCCATGCCTTCGACCTGCGGCGATGGGCCCTTGAGCAGGGGGTTGTCTACCGAACGGTAGACATCGATAATCTGCCGGATGGTAGAGAACGGGGCGGGCCCCTCCTCGATCGTCGATCGACTCGCGGGCAAGCGCGTCCTCCTGACGGGGGTGACCGGGTTCCTCGGACAGGTCGTCCTGGAGCGCCTGCTCGCGGATCTCCCGGACACGCGGATCGTCCTGCTCGTCCGCTCCCAGACCGGCGCCACCTCCGTCGAGCGCGTCCACTACCTGACGCGGAAGCCCTCGTTCGATGCGCTCCGCCGCCGCCTCGGCTCGGATGACGCCCTCCTCCACCTCCTCGACGAGCGCGTCGAGGTCGTGGACGGCGACTTCTCGCGCGGCGAGCCGCGGCTCCCCGGCGGGATCGACGTCGCGATCCACTCGGCGGCGACCGTTTCCTTCGACCCGCCGATCGACGAGGGCTTCCAGACGAACCTGCTCGGCGCGATGAATCTCTACCGCGGCGTGCTCGCGGCCGGTTCCCGCCCCGCGCTCGTGCACGTCTCCACCGCCTACGTCGCCGGCGTGCAGAAGGGCGTGATCCCGGAGCGCCCGCTCGACCACCGCGTCGACTGGCGGCTCGAGGCCGAGCTCGCGATGCGTTCGCGGCGTGACGTCGAGGCCGCCTCCCGGAAGCCGGAGCTCCTGGAGCGGTTCCTGACGGACGCGGGGAAGGAGCACTCCCGGGCCGGGCCCACCACGGTGGCGGAGGACGCCGAGCAGCGACGGAAGGAATGGATGACGAAGCGGCTCGTCGAGTACGGGCGCCAGCGCGCCCGGTCGCTCGGATGGCCGGACGTCTACACGTTCACGAAGGCGATGGGCGAGCGGGCCGTCGAGGAGCTCGCGGCCGAGGAGGGGCTGTCCCTCTCGATCGTGCGGCCCTCGATCATCGAGTCCGCGTTGCTGCATCCGGCGCCCGGCTGGATCGACGGGTTCAAGATGGCCGACCCGATCATCCGCGCCTACGGCCTCGGCCAGATCCCGGAGTTCCCGGGGATCCCCGAGGGGATCGTCGACATCATCCCGGTGGACTTCGTCGTGAACGCGATCCTCGCCGTCGCGGCGGCCCCGCCGCCCCCGGGCGACCCCGCGCACTACCACGTCTCCTCCGGGGACCGGAACCCCCTCCAGTTCCATGAGCTCTACCGACTCGTCCGCGAGTACTTCGAGGCGCATCCGCTGCCGGAGCGCGGCCGCGGCGAGCACAAGGTGCCGGAGTGGACGTTCCCGGGCAACGTCACCGTCGAGCGGATGCTCCGCCGTGCCGAGCGCTTCACGGACCTCGCGGAGCAGGTCGTCACCCACCTCCCCAAGTCGAAGGGGATGCGCGACGCCGTTCGCCGGGTGGACCGGGACAAGGCGCGGGTCGACTTCGTGAAGCGGTACTCCGACCTGTACGGGGCCTACACCGAGGCCGAGGTGATCTACACCGACGACGTGGCGATGGCCCTGTACGCGAGCCTCTCGACCGAGGACCGGGCGCGGTTCCCGTTCGACGCGAAGGCGATCGACTGGAAGTACTACCTGCAGGACGTCCACTCGCCGGCGGTGACGCAGTCGCTGCGCGACCTCGCGCGGAAGGACCGCGCGCGGCCGACCGTGAAGATCCGAGAGCGCGAGGAGCCGGTGCTCGCCGTGTTCGACATGGAGGGAACGATCATCTCGTCGAACGTCGTGGAGTCCTACGTGTGGACGCGGATGGCCGACCTCGAGCCCGACGAGTGGCCGTCCGAGCTCGTCGGTGTGTTCGGCCGGATCCCGCGCTACCTGGCGATCGACCGCCGCGACCGGGGCGACTTCCTCCGGACGTTCTTCCGCCGGTACGAGGGCGCGTCGGTGGCGGGCGTCGACCGGCTGATCGACCGCCACGTCGGGGAGTTCATGCTCCAGAAGGCGAGCCCTGGCGCCGTGCGGAGGATCCGCGAGCACCGGGCCGCGGGCCATCGCACGCTGCTGCTCACCGCCGCCGCGACCGCCTTCCTGCGGCCGCTCGAGCCGCTGTTCGACCTGGTGATCGGCGCGGATCTCCAGGTGGACGACGACGGCCGGTACACGGGGTTCATGTCGACCCCGCCGCTCGTCGGGGAGGCGCGCGCGGCCTGGCTGCGTCGGCACGCGGCGAGCGAGGGCGTGGACCTGCGTCGGTCGTACGCCTACGCCGACTCCTACTCGGACCTGCCGCTGCTGCGGGCCGTCGGCAACCCGGTCGCGGTGTCGCCCGACTCCCACCTGTACCGGTACGCGCGCCGCCGACGGTGGCCGATCGAGGAGTGGCGGATGTCGAAGGGCATGCCGCGGGTCCGGTTCCCGAAGCCGGCGAGGAGGTAGGGAGATGGCCCTGGCGCTCGAGTTCTACCGGTCCGCGCCGAAGTACATCGGCTCTCGGACGCTCGGCGCGAAGGCGCCGGGGCTGCTGACCGGGGGCCTGGCGCCGCTCCGGCTCGTGACCCAGACGGACCCGGAGCCGTCGCGCGAAGGCTGGGCCCGGGTGAAGCCGCGCCTCGCAGGGATCTGCGGGAGCGACCTGTCCACGATCAGCGGGCGGTCGTCGTTCTACTTCTCGCCGCTCGTCTCGCTGCCGTTCGTGCCCGGCCACGAGGTCGTCGGGGAGCTCCTGGACGATTGCGACGACCTCGTGGCCGGGCAGCGTGTCGTGATCTCCAGCGTCCTGGCGTGCGCCGCCCGCGGCGAGGACCCGCCATGTGAGCATTGCGCCGCAGGGAATGTCGGCCGTTGCGATCGCGTCACGGTCGGCCACCTGAAGCCGGGTCTCCAGACCGGTTACTGCAACGAGACGGGCGGCGGCTGGAGCAGGCTCATGCTCGCGCACCGCTCGCAGCTCTGGCCGGTGCCCGGCGGGATGAGCGACGAGACCGCCGTGCTGGTCGAGCCGTTCGCCTGCGCGATCCACGCGGTCTACCGCGCCCGGATCCCGGCCGGCGGAACGGTCCACGTCGTCGGCGCCGGGACGGTCGGGATCCTCACCCTGATCGCGATCAAGGCGCTCACGAAGGCCGATCACGTCGTCGTCGCCGCGAAGCACCAGCGCCAGCGGGCCGCCGCCTCGCTGGCCGGCGCCGACGACGTGGTGCGACCGGAGCACGCCGTGAAGGCCGTCCGTCGCACCGACCACGCGGTGAAGCTCACCCCGGAGCGCGGGATGGAGTTCCTGCTCGGCGGCGTCGACGTGGCGATCGAGTGCGCCGGGTCCAGCGGCGCTCTCGATCTGGCCCTCCGCACGACGAAGGCGGGCGGGCGGGTCGTCGTATCGGGGATCCCCGGCGCCGGCGCCGATCTCACGCCGCTGTGGTTCCGCGAGCTCGAGCTCGTCGGCGCGTACACGTCCGGGATCGAGGACCTTGGCGACGGCGTCACGCGTCCGACGTTCGAGCTCGCGATCGAGCTCGCGACGAACCTCCCGATGCTGGAACAGCTCGTGGGGGCGACCTATCCGCTCGACCGGTGGCGCGATGCGCTCGACCACGCGATGGCCGCCGGCACGCTGGGGACGTTCAAGGTGGCGTTCGCGCCGCAGGACTGAGGGGACGAGGACCGATGCCGAGACCGGGGTTCGTGCTGGAGGTGGACGAGCGGACGCCGCCGCTCCTCGTCCACGAGGGAGAGGGGTTCCGGATGCAGACGTTCCCCCTCGGGACCCGCGTCGTGTACCCGCCCGATCCGCTCCCCGGCATCCGGGACGTGAACGCGGCGATCCGGCACGCGCTCCTGCACCCGGTCGGCGACGCCGAGCCGTTGCCCGAACTGCTGCAGCCAGGCATGAAGCTGACGATCGCGGTGGACGACATCTCGATCCCGCTCCCGCCGATGACGCTCCCGGACATCCGGCAGCGGATCCTCGAGCAGGTGATCGAGCTCGCGGCGCGCAAGGGCGTCACCGACGTCCAGATCGTCGTGGCCACCGCCCTGCACCGGCGGATGAGCGCCGACGAGATCCGCCGGATGGTCGGGGAGCGGGTCTTCCGATCGTTCTGGCCGGAGGACCTCTACAACTTCGACGGGGAGGACTCGGACGCGCTCACCGAGATCGGCACGACCGCCGAGCACGAGGTCGTCGAGATCTCGAAGCGCGCCGCGGAGTCGGACCTGCTCGTCTACGTGAACGTGAACCTCGTCGCGATGGACGGCGGGCACAAATCGGTCGCGATCGGCCTGGCCGGCTACCGGTCGCTGCGGCATCACCACAACGTCGAGACGATGATGCACTCGCGGTCCTACATGGATCCGCGCCCAGGCCACAGCGCGATCTCGGACTCCGCGACGAGGATGGGCCGCCTGCTCGCGGAGAAGGGGCTCAAGATCTTCCAGATCGAGACGACGGTGAACGCGGAGACGTTCCCCAAGAACCTGGGCTTCCTCAACAAGCGCGAATGGGAGTGGTCCGCGTACGACCAGGGCCTGATGATGGCCGCGCGGAAGGGGAATCAGATGGCGCCGCCCCGCGTGCGCCGCGAGTTCTTCCGGCGGATCGAGGCCCCGTACAGGATCACGGGGATCAACGGGGGCGAGGTCGAGGCCGTGCACGCTCGGACCCTCGACAACCTCCACCGGCAGCAGCTCGTCGAGGTCCGCGGTCAGTCCGACGTCCTGGTCCTCGGCCTCCCGTACCTCGGCCCGTACAACGTGAACTCGATCCTGAACCCGATCCTCGTGCACTGCCTCGGGCTCGGCTACCTGTTCAACATGTACCGGAACATGCCGCTCGTGAAGCCGGGCGGCGTCGTGATCCTGTACCACCCGGTGCCGTGGGAGTTCCACCAGATCCACCACCCCTCGTACATCGACTTCTTCGAGGAGGTGCTCGCGGAGACGACCGACCCCGCGACGATCGAGTCGAAGTACGAGGAGCGCTACGCGACCGACCCCTGGTACACACACCTGTACCGAACGTCGCACGCGTACCACGGCGTCCACCCCTTCTACATGTGGTACTGGGGCGCGCACGGCCGCGACCACGCCGGCGACGTGATCTTCGTCGGTGGTGAGCCGAAGTCGGTCGCGCGTCTCGGCTACCGGGCCGCCGGCTCGTTCCGCGACGCGCTCGAGATGGCCAAGGACACCGTCGGGTCGTCGCCGACGATCACGTACTTCCATGCGCCGCCGATCATGATCGCGGACGTCGTTTGAGGTGACGCCGATGAAGATCACCGACGAGCTGAAGGCGATGAAGACGGGGTTCCGGTGGGGCCGGCGGCCGCTCGTGCCGCGGTCGGCCGAGGACCACACCGAGCCGAAGGTGGACCGGGTCTTCCCGTCGGACTGGGCCCGGACCGATGCCGGCGTGGCGGCACGGCAAGTCATCTTGAAGGCCGGGATGAACCCGATCGTCCACAACGAGCTGACGTTGCGGGTGTTCGGCCGCGACAACCTTTCGGGTGTCGAGCCGCCGATGATCTTCTTCTCGAACCACTCGAGCCACCTGGACGCCACGCTGATCATGTGCACGCTGCCGGACCGTTGGCAGGCGAAGACCGCGGTCGGCGCGGCCCGCGACTACTTCTTCGACGTCTGGTGGCGGCAGGCGTTCACCGCGCTCGTGTACGGCGCGTTCCCGATCGATCGCACACGCGGCGCGAAGGGCGCCGTCGACAAGGCGCGCGAGCTGCTCTCCGACGGCTGGAGCATCGTCGTGTTCCCGGAGGGGACGCGCTCGGCCGACGGGCACCTCCAACGGTTCCGGCACGGAGCGGCGCGCCTCGCGCTCGAGACCGGCGCGGGCCTCGCCCCGATCGCGATCGTCGGCGCGTTCCAGGCGATGCCGCGCGGCCGCTTCTGGCCGCGGTCCGGACGGCCGCCGGTGACGATCCGCTACGGGGAGCCGTTCTGGCCCCAGGAGAGCGAGACGCACCAGGATCTGTCCCGGCGGATGGCGCAGGCCGTGCGGCAGCTCTTCCACGAGGAACGGACGACGTGGTGGGAGGCGCTGCACCGCGCGCAGCGCGGCGAGACCCCCACGCTCGTCGGCCCGGCCGGTCCCGACTGGCTGCGGCGATGGGAGGGCTCGCGCCCGGTCGGCCGCGCCGGTCCCGACAAGGTCTGGGAGTAGCAGGCCGATGCCGAGGACCGGCGGCGCCGAGCGACGCTCCACGCTGGTCGAGGAGGCGATCCGCCAGTTCGGCCGGGAGGGATACGCCGGCGCGAGCCTCGACGACATCTCGCGCGCCGTCGGGGTCCGCAAGCAGACGCTCCTGTACTACTTCCCGACGAAGGACGCGCTGTTGGAGGCCTGCCTCCAGGCGGCGGGCGTGCGACTCGCGGAGGTGATCGCGCAGGCCCTCGAGGGCAAGGAGGGGTACTGGGAGCGAGCCGAGGCGGTGATCCACGCTGTGTTCGCCCTCGCGGCGGAGTGGCCGGAGTTCCCGATGTTCGTCCGCGAGGCCGGCCGGCTGGGCCCGGAGGCGTTCGAGCGGTTCGCCGGCGTCCTCGATCCGCTGCGGCGGCGCGCCGTCGACTTCCTGCAGGCCGGGATGGACGACGGGCAGGTCCGCAAGCAGGACCCGGCGATGCTGCTGTTCACGCTCTACACCGCGGTGATCGGCTCGCTCACGGAGGCGAGCGTCCTGAACGCGGTCGTCGGGGCCGACCGCGGCCGGGCGTCGCTCCGGCGGCGGGAGAAGGAGGTGACGGCGTTCGTCCGCGCGGCGCTGGAGCCCGTGGGCGAGCGCTAGTTCGGGACGATGAAGGCGACCAGGGCGGCCACGACGATGATCGCCAGGATCAGCACCACCAGCGCGATCCTCCCGATCACGAACCCGCCCTCGCCGCCGAGGAGCGTTCCGAGGCGGTGCATGACGTCGTTCATGTCTCCTCCCGTATCCGCCGTGCGGCCGGAGGAAACGTTCACCCGAGTCGCCAGAAGGGACCGGTGAGGCCGATCTCGCCGAAGATCCGCGTGGCCTCCTCCGGCGTCCGTCGGCGCCAGTCCGGTGAGAGCCGGTCGTGGAACCAGGCGCGGGCGAGCCGCCAGCACTGCTCGGGCGTGAGGACGCCTCCGGTCGGAAGCCCTCGACCCTCGCTCCACCGATCCACGTGCTCTCCCGACCGGAAGAGGAGCATCGTCGATCAGGTGGCGCCGATGTCCTCCCACCAGTGGGCCGCCGGGACGGCGAAGTGGATCGTCGCGCCGGCGGGCGCCGCGAGCATGTCGCCCCGAACCTCGAGCGAGATCGGCTCGGAGCAGTCGGGGCAGAACGTGCGGATCTGGGCATCCTCGTGCAGGCACGCCGGGATCCCCAGCGCGTCCCAGATGCAGTTCCCGAAGTAGCCGCGATCGCCGACCCTCACCTCGAACGGCGTCGGGATCGCGGAGAACGGGTTCGCCATCCAGACGTAGGGCGTGCCGGGAGCCAGCACGATCGCGCGGCCGTCCGCGAGCCGGCGGAACGCATCCTCCACACCCGCCGCGGGCACGTCGAGCGTCCCGGCGAGCTCCGGGGCCGTCGGCGGCCGGCCGTCCTCGACGATCGCGCGGTAGATCGAGAGCCGGACCTGCCGATCGAACGCCGATGGGTCCACGACACCTCGTTTCCGCCAGCGGCCCCCGCGTCGCCCCGGGATCGGCCGGCGCTAGGAGTAGAACTCGACGACGAGGCGTTCCTCGAGCGTCACCGGGAGCGGGATCTCGTCGCGCTCGGGGCTGCGGGTGAACGCCCCGCTGATCTCGTCCTTGTTGCGGTACAGGTAGGCGGGCGGATCCGGGGTGATCTGGATCGCCTCGCGCACCGAGATGAAGTTCCGCGCCTTCTCGGTGAGGGTGATCTCCTGCCCGGGTTTGACCTGGGCGCTCGGCACGTCGAGCCGCTTGCCGTCGACCAGGACGTGGCCGTGGGAGACGAGCTGCCGGGCCTGGTGGATCGTGAGCGCGAAACCGAGGCGGAGGATCACCGAGTCGAGCCGGCTCTCGAGTTGGCGGAGCAGTTCCTCGCCCGTCACGCCCATCGAGCGGTGCGCGCGATCGTAGTACTGCCGCATCTGGCGCTCCCCGACCTTGTAGATCGCCCGCATCTTCTGCTTCTCGACCAGGCGGGTCTGGTACTCGGAGACGCGCTTGCGGCCGCGGCCGTGCTGGCCGGGAGGATAGGGCCGCTTGTTGGCAGGGCAGTTGGGGCGCCCACAGAGAGGGGCGCCCACGCGTCGACACATGCGGTGCTTGGGTCCGAGCTTGTTCATCGCGGCCGGTCAGACTACCAGAGGACCCGTTCCGGGCCGTCCGGCTAGGCTCCGGTCCGCGTGGATGACCTGCGGGGACGCGTCGTCGGGTCGGTGCTCGGGCTCGCGCTCGGCGACGCGCTCGGCGCGCCGTTCGAGTCCCGGAGGCGGGAGGAGATCCCCTGGCCGCTGCCGGCGTTCGAGCTGCCGTGGCAGGGACGTCCGCCCGGCACGGCAACGGATGCCACAGGGATGGCCCGGAACCTCATCCGGTCGTTGGCCGATCGAAGGACCTTCGACGCAGTCGACCTCGCGACGCGACACGTCACGTGGTATCGAACGCAGCCGTCCGGCATCGGCAACATGACGCGAAGGGTGCTCGAGCGCGTCGATCGGACCGGTGCGCCCGCTGAGCTGGCCGCGCGGCAGGTATGGGAGGAACGAGGGCCGGAGGTGTCGGCCGGGAACGGGTCGGTGATGTATTGCGCGCCGCTCGGAGCTTTCCGAGCGCGGCTCGCCGATCTGCTCGTCGAGGAGTCGCCCGCGCTCTCCGCCATCACCCACTGGGATGAACGCTGCCGGACGGCGTGCCTCGCGGTGACGCTCGCCGCCGCGGCGCTGGCCGGGGGGGACGATCCGGCCTCGGCTGTCGACGGAGCGATCACGGCGGTCCTCGACCGCGAGGGGGGCGAGGAGCTCGAGTACCTCGTCGCCGAGGCCGGTCACGCGCGTCGGATCGACGGCCCCGACATGGGGTTCGCGTTGTTCTGCGCGGGGATCGCGCTCCAGGTCGTCGCCGGGGATCCCGGCGTCGAGGAGGGGCTGCGTCACGTGGTCTCGCTCGGCGGGGACACCGACACGAACGCGGCCGTGACGGGCGCCCTTCTGGGCGCCCGCCACGGCCGCGGTGGACTGCCGTCGCACTGGCTGGAGAAGCTCGTGGAT
>DASUPO010000103.1:0-4049 GCA_036281075.1 Actinomycetota bacterium
TGGTGGCCGGTGCAGTCGCGGAACAAGAAGTGCATCACGCTCGACCTGCGGAAGGAGCGCGGGCAGGAGCTGCTCCTCCGGCTCGTCGAGCACGCGGACGTCGTCACGGAGAACTTCCGTCCGGGGACGCTCGAGCGGTGGGGCATCGGCTACGACCGGATGAGCGAGGTCAACCCGCGGGTGATCCTCGCCCGGATCTCGGGGTACGGACAGACGGGCCCGTACGCAGAGCGGGCCGGCTTCGCGTCGGTCGCGGAGGCGATGGGCGGCCTCCGCTACCTCAACGGGTTCCCCGACGAGCCGCCGCCCCGCATGCACCTGTCGATCGGCGACTCGCTCGCGGGGATGTTCGCCGCGCAGGGGATCCTGTCCGCGATCTACTGGCGCGACGTCGCGGGCGGCGGTCTCGGTCAGGTCGTGGACGTCTCGCTGATGGAGGCGTCCTTCGCGCTGCTGGAGAGCACCGTGCCGGAGTACGACCGCCTCGGGATCGTGCGCGGGCCGCAGGGCACGAACCTGAAGGGGATCGCGCCGAGCAACATCTTCAGGTCGCGCGACGACAAGTGGATCGTGATCGCCGCGAACGCCGACAACGTCTTCCGCCGACTCTGCGAGGCGATGGGCAGGGCCGAGCTCGCCGACGACGAGCGGTTCGCCACACACCTGGCACGCGGCGACAACCAGGAGGAGATCGAGGGGATCGTGGCCGAGTGGGCGACGGAGCGCGACGCCGCCGAGATTGACCGGATCCTCAACGAGGCGGGCGTGATCTGCGGCCCGATCTACACGATTGCGGACATCTTCGAGGACCCGCAGTTCAAGGCCCGTGAGATGCTGCTCGAGCACCATGACCCGGAGTTCGGCTCGTACGTCGGCCCCGGGATCGTCCCCAAGCTGACCCGGACGCCGGGTGCCGTGCGCTGGTCGGCGACGTGGGAGGAGGGCAGCCACAACGACGAGATCTACGGCGGGCTGCTCGGCCTCGACGAGGACGCGCGCGCGGCGCTCCGTGAGGAGGGTGTGATCTGAGCGCCACGGTGACCATCTGCGACGTCGGTCCGCGGGACGGGCTCCAGAACGACGCCGTCATGCTCGAGCCGTCGGTCCGCGCCGAGCTGGTCGACATGCTGGCGTCCGCGGGCCTGCCCCGCATCGAGGCAGTGAGCTTCGTCAATCCGGAACGGGTCCCCCAGATGGCGGGAGCCGAGGAGGTCGTCGCGGCGCTCCACCCCGTGGAGGGGACGACGTACGCAGGGCTCGTCCTCAACGAGCGCGGCTACGACCGCTTCGCGACGACGGCCCTGACCGAGGCGCACTACGCGTTCGCCGTCAGCCAGGAGTTCAACCGCCGGAACGCCGGTGCGACAACCGAGGAGTCGGCCGTCGCGGGCGAGCGCGTCGCGGGGCGGGCGAAGGAGGACGGGGTCCGGTTCACGGTGACGCTCGGGACGTCGTTCGGCTGCCCCTTCGAGGGCGCCGTCGACCCCGGCCGCGTCCTCGATCTGGCAGCGCGGTTCGCGCCGGTCGCGGACGAGATCGTCTTCGCCGACACGGTCGGAGTCGGCGTCCCGCGCCAGGTGCGCCACCTCGTGGGCGAGGGCGTCAAGCTGGGCGTCCCGGTGGGCGTCCACTTCCACAACACGCGGAGCACGGGCTACGCGAACGCACTCGTCGCGATCGAGGCGGGCGCGACCGTCCTCGACGCCTCGATCGGGGGGATCGGCGGTTGCCCGTTCGCCCCGCGCGCAACCGGGAACATCGCCACGGAGGATCTCGTCTACCTGTTGCACGGCGAGGGAATCGAGACGGGGATCGACCTCGATCGGCTGATCGAGGTCGCGGCCTGGCTCGAAGCGCGGCTCGGACGGTCGCTGGAAGGGCAGGTCTACAAAGCGGGCGCGTTCGCGCCGGTCATGGCTCGTTGACGACGGAGGAGAGGGATGGCATTCAGGCTGGGAGTCGACGTGGGAGGGACGTTCACCGATCTCTTCCTGGTCGGTGACGAAGGGTCCGGCACGCAGTACCGCGTGAAGACGCCGTCGACGCCCGCGGACCCGTCGGAGGGGGTGTTGGTCGGCGTCCGGCGGATCTGCGAGGAGTCGGGTGTCGCCGTCTCGGAGCTCCGTAACGTCCTCCACGGGACGACGGTGGCGACGAACGCGGTGCTCGAGTCGAAGGGTGCCCGCGTCGGGCTGATCACCACCCAGGGCTTCGCCCAGATCCTCCACCTCGCGCGCTCGCAGACACCCGGTCCGCTGGCGGGCTGGATCATCATGCAGAAGCCCGACCCTCCGGCCTCGCTCGCCGACACCCGCGAGGCCGTGGAGCGGATGGGGCCGCGCGGCGAGAGCGTCGTCGAGGTCGACGAGGCGCAGGTCGAGTCGATCGTCTCGGACCTCGTCGAGTCGGGCGTCGAGTCGCTGACGGTCGGCCTGATCAACTCGTACGTCAACCCGGCGCACGAGGAGAAGATCGGCGAGATCGTCGAGCGGCTCTACCCGGGGTTCCCGGTCACGCTCTCGTCGCATGTGCTGCCCGAGTTCCGCGAGTACGAGCGGACGCTCACCGCGTGCATGAACTCCTACGTCCGGCCGAAGGTGGCGACCTACGTCGAGCAGCTCCAACAGGAGCTGAAGGGGATCGGAGGGACCGCCGAGATCAACATCCTCCGGTCCGACGCCGGCCTGATGACGACGGCCGAGGCGACCCGCAACCCGATCTACGGGATCCTCTCGGGCCCTTCGGGAGGTGTCGCCGGAGGCCTTTACGTGGCGCGCAAGGCGGGCTTCGACGACATCCTCACGTTCGACATGGGGGGCACGTCGACGGACGTCGCCCTCTGCCAGAACGGCGAGCCGACGATCGGCCGTGAGACGTCGATCGGCCACTTCCGGATCAAGGTGCCGTCGGTCAACGTCCACACCGTGGGCGCAGGCGGCGGCTCGATCGCCCACGTCCCGGAGCTGACGAAAGCGCTGCGCGTCGGGCCGCAGTCGGCAGGGGCCGACCCGGGCCCCGCGTCGTACGGCCGTGGCGGCACCGAGCCCACCGTGACCGACGCGAACGTCGTCCTCGGCCACCTGCCGCCGAGACTGCTCGGCGGGGAGATGGAGCTCGACGCAGGCGCCGCGCGCGCGTCGGTGCAGACGATCGCCGACGCGATGGGCCTCGGCTCCGTCGAGGAGGCCGCCGAGGGGATCCTCGCGATCGTCAACGAGAACATGGCGGGCGCGCTACGGCTCGTCTCGGTGCAGCGCGGCCACGACCCGCGCGAGTTCGCGCTCGTCGCGTACGGGGGCGCGGGGCCGCTCCATGCGAACGCCGTCGCCGAGATCATGGGCTCGTTCCCGGTGCTCGTGCCGCCGGCCCCGGGCCTCCTCTGTGCGATCGGCGACCTCGTCGCCGACTTCCGCGACGAGTTCGCGCAGACGTACATCCGGGTGCTCGGGGAGGCCGACCCGTCGGAGGTCGGCGCGATCCTCGGCGCGCTCGGCGAGCGGGCAGCGGAGTGGCTCGACAAGGAGGGCATCCCGGCCGACGCCCGCTCGATCACGCACACGGCAGACATGCGCTACCACCGCCAGGGCTACGAGATCCCGGTCGCGATCGATCCCGACGAGGTCGAGGGTGGCCTCGACGCGCTCGAGGAGCGGTTCAACGGCCTCCACGAGCAGCTGTACGGGTTCCGCATGCCCGGCACGGCGAGCGAGATCGTCAACCTCCGGGCGATCGGCTCGGGCGCCGTCCCGAAGCCCGAGCTGCCGGTGGGCAGCCCGGGCGACGCCGACGCCTCCGGCGCCGTCTCCGAGGAGCACGAGATCGTGTTCAGGGGAGAGCGCCTACCGACGAAGATCTACGACCGGGCGAGGCTCGCGCCGGGAAACCGGTTCGACGGGCCGGCGATCGTCACGGAGTTCGACTCGACCACGGTCGTCCTCCCGGGCTACGCGGCGGAGATCGACGCGAACTTCAACATCCTCATCAACCCGAAGGCGTAGGGGGCCCATGGCGACCATCACCACCGACAAGCCTCAGATCGCAGAGATCCC
>DASUPO010000104.1:0-10674 GCA_036281075.1 Actinomycetota bacterium
CCCCCCCCCGACGCGCTGATCGCTCGCGTCCCCTCGTCCCTCTCCAGCCTGCACGTCTTGACGTTCCACGGCATGGCTCATCTGATCCTGCGCGAGCGGTTCTCCGCGCTGGGCTACGCCGAGCCGCCGGACGTGCTCGCGGCACCGGATCAGTTCGCGCTCGTGCAGGACCTCCTCCAGGGGCAGGACCCCGCCGAGTGGCCGGCCTACGGGCATCTCCTCACGCTGCGGGGCTTCGCCGACCAGATCCGGCAGTTCCTGCTGCGCGCGCAGGAGGCGCTCCTCTCGCCCGAGGACATCGAGGCCAAAGCCGACGCGCGAGGCCTGAGCGGCTGGCACGAGCTCGCACGCTTCTACCGTGACTACCTCGACGTCTTGGACGCCGATCGGGTCGTGGACTTCGCCGCGCTGATCGGCCGCGCGCGGTCCGCGGTGTCCGCCGCGGACGCGCCGCTGCTCGACCACCTGCTCGTGGATGACTACCAGGACGCCACGCTCGCGCAAGAAGCCCTGATCGAGGCGCTGCGCGTGGACGACCTCGTCGTGGCCGCGGACCCGGACGCACACGTGTTCTCGTTCCAGGGAACGACGGTCGTCCCGTCGCTCCGATTCACCGAGACGTTCGAGGGCGCGTCCCGGATCGAGCTGCGGTCGCCGCACCGTGCCGGTCGGGACGTGCGGATCGATGCATGGAGCGCGGCGCACACGTCGGAGGAGTACGCGGCGGTCGCCCGCGAGCTCCGTCGGCTGCGCGTCGAGGACGGCGTCGCCTGGGGCGAACTCGCGGTCGTCGTCCGCCGGCAGGGCGCCCACGTCGGCGGGCTGCTGCGGGCGCTCGACGACGCCCGCGTGCCGCGGTCGGCGCCGGAGAGCGGCGTGTCGCTCTCGCAGGAGCCGTCCACCCGGCCGTTCGTGCTGGCGCTCCGCTGGCTCGTGGCCTCCCCGGATGAGCGGGCCGTGCTCGTCGAGGCGGTGCTCACCTCGGATCTGGTCCGGCTCTCGCCGGCGGCCGCCCGCGGCCTGATGCGGGTGGCGCACACCAAGACCGGCTCGGTGGCGCGCGCGCTGGACTTCACCGACGGCCTCACGGCGGACGAGACCGGGCGCGTCGAGGAGGTTCGCGGCGTGCTCGAGCGAGCCGCGCGGGCAGCGGATCGTTCGGTCCTCGACACGTTCGCCACCCTCTGGCGCGAGCTGCCGAGCTCGCGCCGGCTCGTCGACGGAGGCGAAGCCTCCGTCGACGCCCGCCGCGAGCTCGACTCGGTCGTCGCGTTCTCCAGCGCGGTGGCGGAAGCGGGCTCGGCCGCCGACCCCTCGGTCGAGGCCTTCCTCGCGTCGCTGGACGCCGGTGAGCGCGGACCGGGGTTCTCCGCGTGGGAGCGGCGCGACGCCGACGCCGTCCAGGTCCTCACGGCGCACGGCGCCATCGGTCGCGAGTTCCACACGGTGGTGGTCGTCGGGACGGTCGAGGGCAACTTCCCGAGCCTGTCGCGGCCCGAGCCGATGTTCGACCTCGAGGCGCTCGACCGGCCGGTCTCGCAGTCCGACCGCAACCGTGCGCGGCTGGAGGACGAGCGCCGGCTGTTCCGGTCGGTCGTCGGCCGCGCGCGGGCGCGCGTCGTGCTGATGGCGAGCCGGGCCCACGCCGACGAGGCCTCAACGGGGTCGCGCTTCGTGGAGGAGCTCGGCCTCAAATGGGCGCCGGCCCCCGATCCCACGTACGAGGAGCCGATCTCGGTCCGCGAGGCCGCCGCGGCGTGGCGCCGAGTGCTGGCGGACCGCAGCGTTCCCGGCGCGGAGCGGATCGCCGCCCTGGACGGGCTGATCTCGCTCGGCGTGGAGCCCCGCGACTGGTGGTTCCAGCGGGACTGGACGGACACGGGGCAGCCGCTCCACGAACACCTCCGCGCGTCGTACTCCAAGCTCGACGTGCTGGACAACTGCGAGCTCCAGTTCGTCCTGGGCGCGGAGCTCGGGCTCGGCCGCCCCGCCGGGTACCAGGCCTGGGTCGGCTCGCTCGTGCACCGGCTCATCGAGGACTGCGAGCGGGGCGAGATCCCCCGAGAGCCGGCCGCGCTCGCCGCCGAGGTCGACCGCCGATGGCGGCCGCAGGAGTTCCCGGCCAAGGCGGTGTCCGAGGCGTGGCGCCGGCTGGCCAAGGAGCGGATGCTGCCGAACTGGTTCCAGCGGTACGGCGCGCACCCGGCCTCCGCCACCGAGCGCGGCTTCGAGTTCGACTACGAGGACGTGACGATCGTCGGCTATATCGACCGGATCGGCCCCGACCCCGTCGGGTACGCGGGCACCAGGATCACGGACTACAAGACCGGCAACGCCGATCGCGCGCCGAAGGCGGATCAGAGCCTCCAGCTCGGCATCTACTACCTCGCCGTGCTGGAGTCCGAGGAGCTCCGGGAGTTCCAGCCGGTGTCCGGCGTGGAGCTCTCCTACCTCAAGGGCGACTGGAAGAACGGCGACCTCGTCACCAAGGAGTGGACCGTCGGGACCTCGGACCGTGAGGAGTCGTACCAGAACGCGATGCGCGATCGGCTGTCCGGCCTGGTCGGCGAGCTGAAGCGGCTGAACGACTCGGGTTCGTACCGTCCCGACCACCAGGCGGACTGCTTCTTCTGCGAGTTCCAGTCGCTCTGCCCGCTGTTCCCGGAGGGGCGGCCCCTCTTCGACGTGCAGCCGGCGGCCCGGGAGGCGACGAGGTGAACGCGACCGCCACCTACCCGCAGGAGATCCTGGACGTCCTCGGTGGACGGCCGCCCACGGAGGAGCAGTGGCGCGCGATCACGTGGCCCCTCGAGCCGTTCGTGCTCGTCGCCGGCGCAGGCTCGGGCAAGACGTCCGTGATGGCGGCCCGCGTCGTCTACCTCGCCCTCGTGGCGCTCGGCCGGATGCCGGCGGACCACGCCGGCGTCCTGCCGGGGAACGTCCTGTGCCTCACGTTCACGAACAAGGCGACCGAGAACCTGCAGCACCGCGTGCGGCACGCGCTCTCCGGCCTCGACCTGCCCGATGGGGAGGAGCCCGAGATCGCGAACTACCACGGGTTCGCCGCCCAGCTCCTGGAGCGCCACGGCGTGCTGATCGGGATCGAGCCGAACCAGCGCGTGCTCACGCCGGCGCAACGGGTCGAGCTGTGCGCGCGGGTGCTCGACCGGATGACGTTCGAGGTCATCGAGGTCCAGCGCGTTCCGGGCGTGGTCGACAAGATCCTCACGCTCGACGACCAGGCGGCCAACCACTTCCGCTCGCCAGATGAGATCGTCGCGTTCAACGAGCAACGGCTCGAGGAGCTGAAGGACCATCGGTCGGATCGCGCCTACAGCTCCGCCAAGGAGCGGATCGAGCTCGCCAAGGCCTGTGCCGTCTTCCGGGAGCTGAAGCGCGAGCTCGGCGTGATCGATTTCGGCGACCAAATCGAGCTCGCGCTGAACATCGTGGAGCACCACCCCGAGGTCGCCCGCCAGTACCGCGACCGTTTCGCGGCGGTTCTGCTCGACGAGTACCAGGACACGAACGTCGCGCAGGCGCGGCTGATGGCCGGCGTCTTCGGCGACGGCCATCCGGTCACGGCGGTGGGCGATCCCGACCAGAACATCTACGCGTGGCGAGGAGCCTCGCTGTTCAACCTGCTCGAGTTCCCCAACCAGTTCCGGACCGCGGACGGAGACGCGGCGCCGAAGCTCCCGCTCTACACGAACTTCCGCTCCGGCGCGTGGATCCTCGAGGCGGCCGACGTCCTGATCGGACAGCTCCCCGCCCAGCAACGTCCGGATCCCGACAAGCGGCTCGTCCCGTGGGCCGAGAACGGCACCGGCGAGGTGCACGTCGCCCGGATCTCGGACGAGGTGCAGGAGGCCGCATGGGTCGCCGACCGGATCGTCACGCTCCACCGATCGGGGGCGGCCTGGTCGGACTGCGCGGTCCTGTGCCGGACGTCGCGGCTGTTCCTCGCGCTGCAGCAGGCGTTCACCGAGCGCGGGATCCCCGCCGAGATCCTCGGTCTGGCCGGCCTGCTGAAGATGCCCGAAGTCGTCGAGGTCCTGGCGTACGCGCGCGCGACGCTTGATCCGCTGGCCAGCGTCGCGCTCGGCCGCATCCTCCTGGGCCCGCGCTACCGGGTGGGGTTCAAGGACCTCGCGTTGGTGGCCTCGCTCGCCAAGACGAAGAGCTACGCGCTTCGTGAGGAGGACGAGATCGAGGGCGAGGCGACGCCGTTCCTGTTCGCCGAGGCCCTCGAGCATCTCGACGAGGTCGAGGGCATCTCCGCGGAGGGGCGGGAGCGCCTCGAGGAGTGCCGCCGGGAACTGGCGGCGCTCCGGGTCGAGGCGCGCCGTCCCGTCGGGGAGTTCCTCGGCGAGATCATCCGCCGGACCGGCATCCTCACGGAGCTCGATGCGCAGCTCGACGTGGCGTCGGCGGCCGCGGCTCGACGGAACCTCGCGGCCTTCCTCGACGAGGTCCATGCGTTCGCGCCCGTCCAGGGCGAGCTCACCCTCCGCGCGTTCCTCGACTACGTCGACGCCGTCGAGAAGCTCGACAAGCAGGAGTGGTCACCGGTCCAGCCGTCGGAAGAGGACTCGGTGAAGGTGATGACGATCCACGTCGCCAAGGGCCTCGAGTTCGATCACGTCTTCGTGCCCGGTCTGGCGAAGGGGCTCCTGCCCAACACGATGATCCAGCACAACCCCGCCGAGCGTGGCAAGTCGATGGACTTCGAGCTCCGTGGAGACGCGTCCTACCTGCCCCGGTACGAGGGGAACCTGTCCGCCTTCAAGAAGGACCTGCAGAAACAGGAGGAGTACGAGGAACGGCGGACCGCCTACGTCGCGATGACCCGCGCCAGGCGGACGCTGCACGTGACCGGCGCGCACTGGTACGCGGAGAACCTCCGTGCCAAGGAGGCCGGACCGTTCCTGCGCGAGCTGAAGGACTGGGTCATGGAGACGCGGCACGCGTCGTGGGACCCGGGCGCCGACATCGACGAGGAGCACAACCCGATCCTCGGCTACCGCGAGCGGTTCGTGCGGGACTGGCCGGGGCCGGCGCTGCCCGACGAACGGGACACGGTCTTCCCGGACGGATGGCGACGGGCGGCCGCGGCCGCGTCGGACGGCGGCGTCGTGCAGGCCTCGCTGCTCGAGGCCCTGGACCGGGAGGAGCGCGCGACTCTCGATCGCCTCTCCGCGGACCGGCGGGGGCTCGCCCGCCATCTCAAGGAGCGCGAGGAGGTCGAGGGGACGGGCTCGGAGGTGAGCACGCCCCGCACCGTCTCGGTCGGTGGCGTGATCGACTACGCCCGGTGCCCCAAGCGCTTCTACTGGACCTCGGTCCGGCCGCTCCCCCGCTTCTCGGGACCCGCAGCTCGGATCGGGACCGAGGTCCACCGGTGGATCGAACGCCGGTCCACCGGCCAGGGGCAGCTCCTCGAGCTCGACGATGCCCCGGACCTCACCGCCGAGGAGCTCGCCGGCGAGCCCGGCAGGGTCGACCGACTCCGGAAGGCGTTCCTGTCGAGCCGTTTCGCGGGCGCCGTGCCCCTGTTCGCCGAGCGCGCATTCCTCCTTCGGCTCGAGGGGTTCGCGGTGTCCGGTCGGATCGACGCCGTGTTCGGCGGATCGCTCGAAGGGCCATGGGAGATCGTCGACTGGAAGACGGGCCGGCGGCCCGCCGCCGACGATCCGCTCGCCGGCCTCCAGCTCGAGCTCTACGGGCTCGCCTGCGTCGAGGTGTGGGGCAAGCGGCCCGAGGACCTGACGCTCACGTACCTGTACCTGGCCGACGGGGAGGAAGTGTCACACCCCATGGGGGATCCGGACGTTGTCCGGGCCCGCGTGACGACCTCGCTGAGCGGGATCGGTGAGGGGACGTTCGATCCGATCCCGGGAGCGTGGTGTCACCACTGCGACTTCCTTTCGTTCTGTGACGCGGGGGCGGCGTGGGTCGCGTCCCGGTGACGGCTCAGACGTCGGACGACGCCGACGTCTCGAGCCGTTCGACCTGCTCTGAGAACCGGCGGTAGTTCGCCGCGGGGTCGTAACCGCCCACGCGGACGCCGGGCACGAACCGCGGCACGAGCCCGGTCTCCGCGGGGACGCGCGCCAGCGCGACCCCCCGGAACCATGCGAGATCGCCGGGTTGGAGGACGAGCTCCCCACTCGTGCCGGGATAGCGCTGCGAGGGGTCGTCGACGACCACCGGGGTCGGGCGGAAGGCGCGATGGATCGCTGCACGGAGCTCCGGATCGTCAGACTCCACGATCGCCCGCCCGTCCTGCCAGGTGGCCGACGCCACGGCGGGGATCGGCGGCGGCGGCGGGGGCGGCGGCCCGGGCTGGGTCGGCGGCGGCGCCTCGACCGGCTCAGGCGGGTGATGGAATTCGATCCGCAGCGGGCTCACTTGGCCAGGGAGCGGTCCACCCGGCGGACCATCCTGGCGAGTGAGGCGAGGAGCGCCCTCGCGAGATCGGCGTCGTCCTTCACGAGCTTGAGGAAGGACGCGCGCGGTACGCGGAGGAGCGAGAGCGGAGTCTCCGCGACCACCGAGGCGGACCGCGGCTGTCCGTCCAGCAGCGAGATCTCGCCGAAGTGGTCGCCGGGGATCAGGCGATGCATCGTCCTGCCACCGGACACGACCTTGGCCTGGCCCGAGACCGTGATGAAGAACGAATCGCCGGGCTCTCCCTCCTGGATCACCGTGTCGCCGGCATCGAACTCCACCGTGGACGAGAGCCCGGCCACCTTCTTCAGGTGACGCTTCGAGAGAGATTCGAACAAAGGCACCGACGCGATCACCGCGTCGAGCTTCGGCTTCGCCAACGTTGACCTCCTCGGGCCGCAGCGAGGAAGAGCCTAGCGGGTTCGGCCTCGGCGCGCGGCCGGCTGTCGGCGGGGCGGGCTAGGGTCGCCGCCACGAAGGAGTGGTAGCGCATGCGCATGGCGAACGATCCACTCCCCCTCCTCTTCGACATCCACCCGGGCCGGGAGGTCGTGCGTCAGGGCGAGCCGTTCCCGGACGCGTGGGTGGTGCGGTCCGGCGCGCTGCTGTCGGAGGTCGTGGACGCGGACGGGCATCGATTGATCCTCGACGTCCTCGGCCCGGGCGACCTCGTCGGCGGCCCGGAGACGTCGACCGCCGACGATTCCGTTCGCGCGCTCGTTCCGAGCGGGTTGATCGGGGCCGGACCGATCGCGGTGCGCGACGGGCTGGTTCGTCGGGCTCGCCGCGCCACGTGGCTCGCGTGCGCGATCGCGTGGGACCGGCTCGCCGACCGCGTGCTCGTGCGGCTGGACGACCTTGCCGTCCGTTTCGGTCGGCCCGTCCCCGGCGGCCGGCGGCTCGAGCTACCGCTGACCCAGGAGCACCTGGCGGCGCTCACGGGCTCGACGAGGGAGAGCGTGAACCGTGCGTTGTCCGACCTGGCGGCCGCCGGGCGAGTCACGCGGTCCGCCGGGCGGTACGTCGTGCGCCCGGCGGCCGCGGGCGCCGTGGGGACCGCGCTAGTCGGCCTGCAGGATCGCGAGGGAGCATGAGTGGCAATACCGGGCCCTGGCGCGGACCGGCCGGCCGCAGCGCGCGCACGTCCTCGTCGCGGCGAGCGACCACGTCCCGCCGTCCGAACGGTCGGAGCGGTCCACGCGGCCCTCGTCGGCGAGCTTCAGCAGGTGCGCCAGGACCGATCTCGCCGCGAGGGGGTGAACGTCCTTCGGGTAGGCCGCGTAGATCACGGCGACGATCTCGGCGACCGACCGGGGACCGTCCGACAGCGCGTCCAGGACCTGTTCCTCCCGCTCCTGCCGGTGCGTGAGGTACTCGCGCAGCTTGGCGCCCGCATCCAGCACGACCGGCCCGTGACCCGGATGGATCGTCCGGGGATGGAGCTCCCGCATCCGCGAGAGCGACCGGAGGTATCGGACCAGGTCCCCTTCCGGCGGATCGATGAAGCTCGTCCCGCGCCCGAGCACCGCGTCGCCGGTGAACATGGCGCCGGTGGCCGGCTCGAAGAACGCGACGTGATCGGACGAATGGCCCGGCGTCGGAACGACGGTGAGCTCGGTCGAACCCGCGCGGATCCGCTGCCCGGCGCGGAGCGGCTCCGCCCCAGCCAACCGGATAGCGTGGACGGTCCCTCCCACCCGCCGCGCGAACGGCGCCGCGCCGGGCGCGTGGTCGGGATGGTCGTGGGTGACCAGGATCGCGCCCACGGCGCCGGCTTCCCGGACCACGTCGGTCAGGTGCCCTTCGTCGTCCGGTCCCGGGTCGATCACGATCGACGGGTCTGCGCCGACGATCCACGTGTTCGTTCCGTCGAGCGTGTACGGGCCGGGGTTCGGGGCGAGGACCCTGCGGATCTGCAGCATCAGTCCTGGTAGAAGATCGAACGCGGCAGGCGTTCGAGGTCGTCGTCGTCGGGTTCGCGCGTGTCCAGGCGGAGCGCGAGGAGCGCGTCGGCGTCGGCCGCCTCCGCGAGCGCCCGGATCGTGAAGTGAGTGGGCCAGTACAGGAGGACGCCGCCGGACGCCCACACGTCCAACAGCGTGCGAGGGGACGACCACCACGCGCGTGCTGCCTCCGCACCGTCCGGCGTGGGAGCGGCCGCCCCGTCCATCCGGACCGCGTAGTAACGGGCGTCGAACCGCACGGGTACCCGCGCCGGCGCGACCCATCGCGCGACCTCGGGCAGGGCCGTCGCCGGGGGCGGCGCCTCGTGGATCGCCCCGAGGCGCAGCCCGGGATCGGCCTCCGCACCGACCCCGAGAACTCCTCCCGAGGTCACGGCCAGCCCCACTTCCTCGGCGAGCTCACGGATCGCGGCGGCGCGCCCGGCCTCGCCCGCGTCGCCGAACCAGCGGCGGGCGAGCGGACCGTCGGTCGGGTCGACCGCCCCGCCCGGGAACGCGACGTACCCGGGGAGGAACCGGTGATCGAGCGTCCGCTCGATCACGAGCACCTCGGGTCCGCCGGACGCGTCTCGGACGCCGATCACCGAGGCGGCCAGGCGCAGCTCGTCCCTCACGAGGACGGATGCTATCCGCGTACCCTGGAGTCGTGGATGCCCGCGACGCGGTCGCGGACGCGATCCGGGACCACGGGCCGATCACGTTCGCGGAGTACATGGACATCGCGCTCTACGGGCCGGGTGGGTTCTACGAGCGACCGACGGTCGGTCCGGACGGTGACTTCGTGACGAGCCCGCACGTCCATCCGATCTTCGCCGAGCTGCTCGGTCGCGCGCTCGCCGATCTGCACGCACGTCTCGGGGGACCGCGACCGTTCCGCGTGACGGAGGTGGGGGCGGGCGACGGGACGCTCGCGAGACAGCTCGTCGGACCGCTCTCGGCGCTCGGTGGCGCCTATACGGCGGTGGACCGGAGCCCGGGCGCGCGGCAGGCGCTCGACGCGCTCGACGGCGTAGGGGTCGCCGACCGGATCGAGGGTTCCCCACACGTGATCGTCGCGAACGAACTGCTGGACAATCTGCCCTTCCGACGCCTCCGCGGGACCGCCCGCGGCACGAAGGAGGTCACGATCGCGTTGGACGGCGATCGACTCGTCGAGGTGCTGGCGGAGCCGCCCGCTGGCCACGCGGAGCTCGCGGACGGGGAGGAGACGATCCTCCACGAAGGGGCGGGGACCTTGATCGAAGACCTGGCCGCCCGGCTCGCCCGCCCCGGCTACGCGCTGCTCATCGACTACGGCGGCCTCGGCGGCACGGGCGGTCCCCCGCACGGGTACCGGGAGCATCGGCCGATCGGCGACCTGCTCGACCGACCGGGCGAGACGGACATCACCGCGGGCGTCGACTTCTCGGCGCTCGGCGCGCTCGCGGAGGACCGGGGTCTGATCGCCTTCCCGGCGGTCACGCAGCGTCACGCCCTGACGGCCCTGGGCTTCGACGAGTGGATCCGGGAGGAGCTCCGCCGCCAACACGAGCTCCTCGACCGGCGGGAGGGCATCGACGCGCTCAGGACCTGGAGCGGTCGCAGCCGGGCCACCCTCCTGATCGACCCGTCCGCGCTCGGCCGACTCCATTGGCTCCTCCTCGCGACACCCGGGCTCGAGCCACCGGCCTGGATGTGACGATCAACCACCCACCCGAACGGTCCATCTGGCGACGACCCGATACAGGAGCCAGGAGATCGATGCGGCGAGGACGAGCATCACGACGGTGGCGGCGGCCGCGTAGCCGTACCGCAGGTACTCGAACGCGTTCCGATACGTGAACAGGGAAAGCGCCGTCGTGGCGAACGGCGGCGGCCCACCCTCGGTGACCAGCAGGGCGGGCACGAACGTCGTGTGCAGCACGAGGATCGTGTCTCGGATCGCGATCAGCAGCAGCGCCGGCGCGATCAGGGGGAGGATGACGCGGGTGGATCGGCCCCACCGACCCGCCCCGTTGATCGTGGCGAGCTCGAGGAGCTCCTCCGGAACCTGCCGCCTGGCGATCACCGCGATCAAGAATCCCTCCCCCAGCTGGAACAGGAGCATCATCACGATCGCCCACCGCGCCGCCGTCGGATCCGACAGCCATGCCGGGGTCGGCATGCCGAGCCCGGCGAGGGCCAGGTTCACGGGACCGTAGATCGGGTTCAGTACCCACAACCAGATCAGCGCGTAGGCGGCGTCCGGGATCATCGTCGGCGTGACGACCGCGGCGCGGCC
>DASUPO010000105.1:0-103256 GCA_036281075.1 Actinomycetota bacterium
TCGAGACCCCCGGTCTCGAGCGCCGCCACCTCTCGCTGAAGGGCCACGCGGTCGACGCGCTCGTGATCGCGGTGGACGACGTCGTGACGCCGTCCGGCGCCGCCTGAGCGGTCGACCCCGCCGGCGCCTACATCACCTGGAACGTCTCGTACACCTCGACCGTCGCGCCGCCCTCGAGCACCGGGCAGCCCTTCGCCTTCGTGACGGCATCGTCGAGCGAGTCGGCAGTGATGATCGAGTAGCCGCTCGTCGACCCGGCCCCGTCACGCACGGCCCCGTCGGCCGAGATCGTCTTGGCCGCACCGGGCGCGAACGGGTTCCCGCCGTCCTTCAGCGCCGAGCCCAGGTCGTGCATCCATGCATCCCAGGCCTTCATCACGGTCGCCTGCTCCTCGTCGCTCTCGGGCATGCGACCGCCGCTGTACAGCAGCACGTAGTCCGTGGTCATCCACGTCCCCCTTCCCGCGCCCGCCCCGTGCGGGCGCCCCCGGGGAGCATGCCACAATCTGTAAGTTCTTGCTTACAGATTCCTGCCCGGCCGGATCAGGCGCTCAGTCGCTCCGCCAGGTAGGCGAGGCTGAGCGGATACCGATACTCGATCGACATGTGCGTCGCGTCGAACAGCTCGAAGAACACGTCGGTCACGCCGATGGCCTCCAGCTCCCGGCGGAACGCCTCGGCGCCGAGGTCGAGGTAGTACTCGTCCTTCTTCCCGGCGTCGATGTAGATCGCGCGCATCGAGCGGAGGGTGTCGGCGTGCGCGGGCGCCATCCGCACCGGATCGAGCGCGAGCCAGCGATCCCACACCTCGGGGATCAGCGCTCCGGTCGCGGGGTCGAACGGGAGCCGGACCGTGCCGTCCGGATCCGCCGAGTAGCACGCGGCCATGCACCAGTCGTTCAGCAGGTGGCCGTCCCAGTCCTTCGACAGCGCGGGCCGGCTCCGGAAGTCCTCCCAGAAGGCGTCGAACGACCCGTCGTAGTGGTCACGGAGCGCCCGCGCCGACTCGCGGAACTCGGGGAGGTAACACGCTTCGAACAGCGCGTCGCCCGCGTGGGTCGCGAGCCCGCCCCAGAGCTCGGGCCGGAGCATCGGGACGACCATCGCGCCGTAGCCGCCGCTGGACTTGCCTGCGATGCCCCGGTGATCGCGGTCCGCGATCGTCCGGTATCGCTCGTCCACGAACGGCACGACCTCGTCGCAGAGGTAGGTCAGGTAGTTGCCGGTCCCCGGCGAATCCAGGAACTGGCTCCCGCCGAGGGAGGTCCAGCAGTCGACCCACGCGATCACGACCGGCGGCGCCTCACCGCGGGCGAAGAGGTCGTCGGCCAGCTCCGGGAAGTTCCGCCGGAACGGCGAGCGGTTCCGCCACATGTCGAGCTGCCCGGTCAATCCCTGGATCATGTAGACGGACGGGTAGCGCGCGCTCCCGTCGTCGTCGTAGCCGGGAGGCGTGTACACCCAGAGGGGGCGCTCGGACGGGTCTCCGAGCGGGTTGTCCCGGAGCGCGTCGCTCGCGATCGAGTGCTCCTGGAACCGTCCGGCGACGTCGAACGACCACGGCTCCATCACCGACCTCCTCCCCGTCGTCTCCCCGTCTGCGTCACTCCGGCGCAGGCTACTCGGTACGCTCCGGAGGATGCGCGCCGACACGGGGTTCGAGCGGATCGTCACGGATCGGCTCGTCCTGCGTCGGTCCCGATCCGAGGACGCGGAGACGATCTCCGCGTACCGGAGCGATCCCGAGGTCCACCGACAGCAGGGATGGGAACGAACAGATCCCGACGGCGTGCGGGCCGATATCGAGGAGATGGCCGGGCGGATCCCCGGCGAGCCGGGCGGGTGGGTCCAGTTCACGCTGGAGGATCGGGACGGGCGGCTCGTGGGCGACGTCGGCATCAGCCCGGCAGACGGCGAGCCCGGGGTGCTGAAGGTCGGATACACGGTCGCGCCCGCGTTCCAGGGTCGGGGCTACGCGACGGAGGCCATCGGGGCCCTCGTGGCGTACGCGTTCGACACGCTGCACGCGGACGTCGTCCGGGCGTACGCGAGCGCGGACAACGAGCCGTCGATCCGCGTCGCGGAGAAGGTCGGGATGCGGCTCGTCGAGCGGTACGAGCATCGCGACGACGACGGGATCTGGCTCGTCGTCCGATACGAGCGCCGCCGCGACGATCCCGGAGGCTGACGTCCCTCAGGGCGGACGTTCGTCCTGGTCGGCCCGGAGGCGACGGATCGGCTGGAGCGACGTTCCTCAGGTTCCGCGGAGTTGGTAGCCCATCCCGCGCATCGTGACGATCCGGTCCTCGCCGAGCTTCTTGCGCAGGTATCCCACGTAGACGTCGACCACGTTCGAGCCGGGGTCGTAGTCGTAGCCCCACACGGTCGAGAGGAGCTGCTCTCGTGAGAGCACCTGACCGGGGTGGCGGAAGAAGGTCTCGGCGAGCGCGTACTCGCGCGCCGTCAGCTCGATCGAGCGGTCCCCTCGCTCGACCCGCCGGGTACGGAGGTCGAGGGCCAGGTCGCCGACCCGCAGGACGGTCTCCTCCGGCGCGTGCTCTTCGCGGAGCCGCACACGGATCCGCGCGAGGAGCTCCTCGAGGCGGAACGGCTTCGTGACGTAGTCGTCCGCGCCCGCGTCGAGCCCCGAGACCTTGTCCATGAGGCTGTCGCGGGCCGTCAGGATCAGCACGGGAGTCCGACGATCCCACTCGCGGAGCTCGTGGAGCACCTCGGAGCCGTCCTTCCCCGGCAGCCCAAGGTCGAGGATCACGAGGTCGAAGTCACCGGATCGGGCGAGCGCGAGGGCCCGACGGCCGTCTGCGGCGATCGTCGTGCCGAAGCCGTTCGCGCGGAGGCCTTTCTCGATGAACGAGGCGATCCGCTCCTCGTCCTCTGCGATCAGGATCCGGTTCGCCACGTCAGCTCTCCGTCGGCTCGGGGACCGGCTGGTCCACCGGCACCAGCAGCGTGAACGTGGCGCCCTCACCCGGCTCGCTGCGGAGGTCGACGGTCCCGTGATGCGCCTCGGCGATCGCGCGGACGATCGCGAGCCCCAGCCCGGCGCCGGGGGAGGAGCTCGGCCGGCCGTTCCCCGATCGCGCGAACCGCCGGAAGATCTGTTCCTGCTCCTCCTTCGGGATACCGCGACCCGAGTCGCTGACCCATAGCCGCGCGACACCGTTCTCCACCGACGACCCCAGGGCGATCCGGTCCCCCTCGATCGTGTGATCGGTGGCGTTCTGCGCCAGCTGCATCATGGCCTGCGTGAGCCGCTGGCGATCGGCGACGATCACACCTCGCCCGGTGGTCTCGAGGTCCCAGGCCCGTGGGCCGAGCGCTCGCGCCTTCGCGTGGAGCTCCTCGGTGAGGCTCGAGACATCGACGGTGTCCAGATCGAGGAAGTCGGGTTGCTCGGCCTTCGCCAGGAGCAGCAGGTCGTTCACGATCCGGTTCATGCGGTCCAGCTCGTCGATGACGAGGTCCACCGTCTGCTCTCGGTCGTCCGGCTCATGCTCGAGCGTCTCGAGCTGGCCGCGGATGATCGTGATCGGCGTGCGGAGCTCGTGTCCCGCATCGTCGACGAACTGACGTTGGACGAGGAAGGCGTCCTCGAGCCGGTCGAGCATGTCGTTGAACGTCGCCCCGAGGTGAGAGACCTCGTCGTGCCCCTGCACGTCGATCCGTCTCGTGAGCTCCGTGGTCGAGATCGAGGCGGCGGTGTCGGTCACGGCCGCGACCGGCCTTAGCACGCCCTCGGCCACACGCCACGCCAGGACCGAGCCCACGAGCAAGGTCACGAGCCCGACGCCGACCGCGCCCCAGAGCGCCGGCGCGAGGTCGGCGAGCTCCTCCTCCCGGAAGATCGCCGCGACGAAGACCCCTCGGATCTGGCGGTTCGCCCGGACCGGGACCGCGAGGTACTCCACGTCCCCGGCCGGGGTCGGGACCTGGCCGCGCTCGGTCCTCGTCACGGCACCGAATCGATCGATCAGCTCGAGGTCTCGATCGAGTGGGTAGATCGGCGTGCCGACGCTCTGCTCGTGAGGCTCGCCGTCGAGGAACGTCATGAACATCTCGTTGCGGACGGGGAGGTTCCGTTGGAGGAACACCTCGAAGATCCGATGGACCTGGTTCCCGAACGGCTCCCCGGTCGTCGGATCGCGCCCGCCGGCCAGTGCACGGAGCTCCCGGCCCTCCTGCTGGAGGGCTTCCTCGATCCGCGCGTCGGCGCTCGCGATCAGGATCTGGCGAGTGACGAGGATCGCGGCGACCGTCGCGGCGGACAGCACGGCGATGAACCAGATCAGGATGCGGCTCCGGATGCCCCAACGGATGCGCGGCGCCGTGCCGTCGGTGGCTTCGGTCGAGGTCGTCTGGTCCACCTCCCTCCGAGCAGCCGGTCGATAGGTGGCGCGCAACGTGAGAGGGTCGTGACAATCATCTCATCGGCGGTCGGGAGGGGTTCGTGGGCGACGACGAGTGGGGATTTGAGGTCGGCGACGAGATCGCGGAGGGTCTGACCGCCGTCAGCCTGCTGGGTGGCGGCCGTTCGTACGAGGCGTACCTGGCCTGGGACGATCGACTCCACGCACTCGTCGTCGTGAAGGTGCTGCGGCCGGGGGTGGCGGGCGATCCGGGGGCACGTCGCCGGATCGCAGGCGAAGCCGACGCCCTCGCGGCACTCCAACACCCCGTCCTGCCCCGAGGCTTCGGCGCCGCCATCGACGGGGGTCGTCCGCACATCGTCCTCGAGTTCCTCGAGGGTCCCCGGCTCTCCACCCTGATCCGGAAGCAGCGGATCCTCGCGATCGAGCAGACGATGCCGCTCGCGATCCAGCTGTGCTCGGCGCTCCACTTCATGGCGCACGAGGGATGGATCCATCTGGACGTGAAGCCGAAGAACGTCGTGATGGGCGCGCCGCCGAAGCTGATCGACCTCAGCATCGCGACGCGCGTGGACCGCGCCGCTGGGCTCAGTCGCCCGATCGGCACGGACGCGTACATGGCACCGGAGCAGTGCGACACCTCGGCAGGGGAGCTCTCCCCAGCGGCCGACGTCTGGGGGCTGGGGGTGACCGTGTACGAAGCCGTCGTCGGCCGGCTCCCGTATCCGCGAGGCGACGCGGACGCCTTGGGCCCGGAGCGATTCCCGCAGCTCGACCACGCCCCCGAGCCGATGCCGAAGTCCGTCCCGGAGGTCCTCGCGGCGATGGTCATGGCGTGCCTGGCGGAACGGCCGGAGCACCGACCGAGCGCCACCGACGTCGCGGCCCATCTGGAGGGCCCCGTCGCCGGATTGCCGAAGCCGGACATCGTTCCGAGGATCCGGCCGCGGCGCCGCGCTCCTCGATGAGGAACCTCTCACCGCCGTCTTATAGGCCTCTCACCGGCCCTGCCTACGTTGGCCTCGTAGGCGGAAACGGAAGGGCGGAAACGGAAGGAAGGGGAGGCAGATGAAGACGGTCTGGAGCAAGGTCGCGATCGGCGTCGCAGCCCTCGCGCTGAGCGTCAGCGTGGCGATCGCAGCCGCGCCGGGCGACCCCGACACGAACGTGCCGGCGATCGACCTCGACGACGAGGCCGCCCGGAAGCACGAAGGCGATCAGGATGGCATCCCCGACGACGAGGACGACGACGCCGGCGATGGTGACGACACGCGCGGTGACGACGGCACGGACGGTGGCAACAACACCGGCGATGGTGACGACACACGCGGTGACGACGGCACGGACGGTGGGAACAACACCGGCGACGGGGATGACACCCGTGGGAACGACGGCACGGACGGTGGCAACAACACCGGCGACGGTGACAACACCTTCGGCAACGACGGCACCGGCGGTGGCGACAACACGGGTGACGGTGGCGGTGGCGGTGGTGACGAGACCGACGACGGCGGGGACACCTAACCGATCGCCGAGCACCATCTGTGCGGGCGCCGCCTTCGGGCGCGCCCGCACTCATCTTCGGACGGCGCCGCTCCTGGAGGGGTGTCGGGTCGGCGCTCCGGATGTCGCCGTCAGCAGACGTCGGGGGCTCCCGGCGCCGACCGGTACGGTGCCCGGATGGACGGGCGCCCACCCTCGAACGGGGATCTCGCCGAGCTCCTGCGGCGCGCCGGCGACGACGAGAGCGATCATCGCCGGCGGGCCCTGTACGCGGCCTCCCGCGCGGCCCGCTCCTGGCCCGAGGAGGCCAGCGAGCTCGCGGACGCCGGTCGGTCGCTGACCGAGCTGCGAGCGGTCGGGCCGTGGGTGGGGGCCCGGATCCACGCGTGGCTCGACGAGCCGCCGGACGTGCCGGAGCCGGACGAGACGCGGCGCGGGTTCCTCACGCTCGCCGAGGTCCGGCGCGTGCTGGACGCGGATCCCACCTGGGAGCGGACTCCGCACGGCGATCTCCAGGTCCACAGCACGGCGAGCGACGGCAGGCTGGGGATCGAGGACGTGGCGCGGCTGGCGCGCGACCTCGGTCGCCCCTACATCGCGAGCACCGACCACTCGAAGAGCCTGACGATCGCGAACGGGATGGACGAGGAGCGCCTCGCCGCGCACGTCCGCCGGATCGACGGGCTGAACGAGACCCTGGCGAGCGGCGGCGACGCCTTCCGCGTCCTCCGGTCGATCGAGATGGACGTCTTCGTCGACGGCGCCGCCGACATGGGACCGGAGGCGCTCGCGCCGCTCGACCTGGTGCTCGGCGCCTTCCACTCGAAGCTCCGGCTACGAGAGGATCAGACCGATCGGTACGTCGCGGCGCTGCGGAACCCCTCCGTCGACGTGCTCGCCCATCCGCAGGCGAGGATGTACGGGCGCCGCACCGGCCTGCACGCCGACTGGGCGCAGGTGTTCGCTGAGGCCGCCCGGCTCGGGAAGGCGATCGAGCTCGACGCGACACCGGCCCGCCAGGATCTCAGCGTGGAGCTCGCGCGCATCGCGGTCGCCGAGGGCGTCCGCTGGTACTCGATCGGGAGCGACGCGCACGTCGCCGTCGAGCTCGAGTTCCTGCCGTTCGGGCTGGCCACGGCAGCCCTCGCGGGGATCCCCCGAGCGCGGATCCTGAACTACCGTTCGTTCGAGGACGTCCTCGACTGGCGGCGGGAGCTCCGAGACCGCCCGATTTGACAGCCGGCGGACGGGTCGCATAAGGTCCGACGTGAGAGACCGCTGGAGCCCTCGGGTTCCGGCGGTTTCTCACTTTCCCGGCCCGTTCACCGGCTCGGGCCTCCCCGCCGGAACCCCTCGAACGCCGCGCCGGGCGGATCCGTCGGAAAAATCTCCGCGCGGCCGGTTCCCGGGGAACGGCTGCGGCTCTTGGCGTCTCCGCCCCCGCGTTCAAGCTCAGCGGGATCCGTGACGAGAACCTCCGCAACTGCGTCGTGGTCGGCGGGTATGTTCCTGCGCCACGACGGGTCGGTATCGGTCTGGCTGAGGGGGTGGATGCCCGTTGCGGAGGTTCTCGTCGAGGTCGGCGCGCGTCCTCGTCACGTTCGCACTGTCCCTCGCGGCTGTGGTCGCGACATCCGTGGCCTCCCCGGCGGTCGCGGACTATCGGGTCCCGGGGATCGACGTCTCCAAGTACCAGGGGAAGATCGACTGGCGCGCCGTCGGGTTCAGCAAGGTCCGGTTCGCGATCATGCGCGCCACGCTCGGCAACGCGTACCGCGACGGGAAGTACGCGAGGAACGTCGACGGCGCGCGCGCGAACGGGATCGTCGTCGGCGCCTATCACTTCGCGAAGCCCGGCCTCGCGCCCCAGGACCCGCGGCTGGAGGCGGATCACTTCCTGCGGGTCGCGCGCGTCGCTCCCGGCGACATCGTCCCCGTCCTCGACATCGAGGACTCCGGGGGCCTGTCCGAGCGACAGCTCCGCTCCTGGGCACTCCGCTGGCTGAACCGGGTCGAAACGCGCACCGGCGTGCGACCGATGATCTACGCCGGCAACCACTTCTGGCGCGGTTCGATGGGCAACACCGGGTGGTTCGGCCGCAGAGGGTACTCCCTGTGGGTCGCGCACTGGTACGTCCCGGCCCCATCCGTGCCCGGCGGCGATTGGGCAGGCAGGGGATACACGGTGTGGCAATGGTCGGCCAGGGGCAACATCCCCGGGATCCGCGGGCCGGTCGACCGGGACTGGGTACGGGGGTCCCTGGGCCGCGCGACGATCGCCTCGATCGAGGTGCAACCGTCGGACGGGGGTCGGATCCTCGGACCCCGGCTCGTCTGCGGAGGGCTGATGTCGGTCTGCTCGCGGATGGTGAGCCCGGGCGACCCGGTCACGTTGACGGCCCGACCGTCGGACGGCGGCCGGGTGCTGCGATGGACCGGCGCGTGCGTCCACGCCGGGGACGCGTCCACGTGCACGCTGAGCGCGTTCCGCGCGAAGACCGTGTCGGTCGTGTTCTCCGGTCCCGGGGCCGCGGAAGGTGCGGAGGCAGCCGAGGAGCCGACGACGGCGAGCGCCGCGCCCGCGCCCTCTCCGAGCCCATCTCCCGACCCGTCTCCGAGCCCATCTCCCAACCCGTCTCCGAGCCCGTCTCCCGACCCGTCTCCGAGCCCGTCTCCCAACCCGTCAGCCGAGCCGGCGTCGGCGGCGCGTGCCCCCGGCCCGGCCGACGGGACCCGCTTCTCGTGGAGCCTGAGGATCGATCGCCACGCGATCGGAGGTTCGTACCGATGGGAGCGGCGGGCCTCGGCGTCGGTCGCGTACGCGTTCCGCGGCGACCGGATCACCCTGTACACGATCGAGGGCCCGTCGATGGGTCGGGCCAAGGTCTCGATCGACGGCGTCCGGGTGGCCACCATCGACGGATACCGACCCCGCCTCCGATCCGTCGGGCGCCGCTTCACCGGCCTCGGGTGGGGTCGGCACACGCTTCGGGTCGTGCCGCTCGGGGACAAGCGGCCGGCCGCGAGGGATCGACGCGTCGCGGTCGACGCGCTCCGCTGGGATGGACACCTCCACCCCGACCCGAAGCCCGAGGCGGTCTCGTGGGCGACGGTGGAGAACCGCGCCGCGAGCGACGGACGACTCGCGATCAGCGACGCGGTCGGCGCCCAGATGGCGTTCGATTTCACCGGCTCGGCGATCTCGCTGGACGCGGTCCGAGGTCCCGCGGGCGGTCGTGCGACCGTCTGGGTGGACGGACGCCACGTCCGCACGATCGACCTCTACGCGCCGAGCAGCCGGGTCGAGCCGGTGGAGGTCGCAGCCGGGCTCGCCGATGGGCCCCACCAGGCCCGGCTCGTCGTCCAGAAGGAGCGCAACCGGGCCAGCAAGGGCCGCGAGGTCGCGATCGACCGATGGATCGTCTCGTACCGGCCAGAGCGCGGGCGTCCGCACGCGGAGGGCCATCGGAACCACTGACCAGCGGTCGCGTGGGCACGTGCCTCGCCGCGACGGAGCGGTCCTAGACTCGGGCTCCCGCGTCCGAGAGGGGTCGATCGCATGCCGAAGGGGATCCTGGACCGACTCGCCGACGGCCCGGTCCTGGGCGACGGCGGCTACCTGTTGGAGCTCGAGAAGCGAGGCTACGTCCAGGCGGGGCCGTTCACGCCCGAGGTGGTGGTGGAGCATCCGGACGCCCTCGCGCAGCTCCACCGCGAGTTCCTCCGTGCCGGCGCCGAGGTGCTCCAGACGATGACGTTCTACGCGAGCGACGACAAGCTCGCGACCGTCGGGATGGAGGGCACCGTCGACGAGATCAATCGGAACGCGGTGCGGATCGCCCGTGAGGTCGCGTCGGAGGCCGACGCGCTCGTGGCCGGCAACCTGTCGCTCACGTGGGCGTACGATCCCGCCGACGCCGAGAGCCCAGATCACGTGCGGTCGCTGTTCGATCGGCAGCTCCACGATCAGCTCGAGACCGGCCCGCCGGACTTCTGGATCGGTGAGACGTTCTCCTATCTGGGCGAGGCCCTGCTCTTCGTCGAGCGCGCCAAGGCGACGGGCCTGCCCGTGATGGTCACGATGTCGTTCGAGACGCTGCCGGCGAAGACCTACGAGGGCGACGATCCCGGCGACGCGGCCAAGCGGCTCGCCGATGCCGGCGCCGACGTCGTCGGGGTCAATTGCCTGAACGGACCGGCGCAGCAGCTGCCGATCGCCCGGCAGATGGTCGAGGCGATCGGCGGCGCCGTCCCCGTCGCCGCGCAGCCGGTCGCGTACGCGACGAGCGAGCAGGCACCGGACTTCACGGCCGGTCCGGCGTTCCCGTACGCGCTCACACCGATGACGCTCGCCCGAGGCGATCTGGCGGCGTTCGCCGCCCAGGCTCGCGAGGCGGGCGTTCGCTACATCGGCTCCTGCTGCGGTTCGGTCGCCGAGCATGTGCGCGCGATGGCCAAGGTGCTCGGGAAGCTCCCCGAGCGCGAGCGGGCGTGGCGATCGTCGACCGGCAAGGCGATGTCGGCGTACGAGTACCACGACCACGACGAGACCGAGGTCTGAGCGTCCCTCCACGATCCCTCCCACGTCCCCGCCCGTAGTGCCCAGGAGAGGCAACGACGGACGAAGGAGCGAAGGAGGAGGGATGAAGAAAGCGATCGTGATCCTCGCGATCCTCGGCGTCGGCTCGATCGGCCTCGCCTCCACGGCCGGGTCCGCCGACACCGCAACGATCCTGAAGGCGGACACGATGGCCGGCGTGATCGCTCCCTACACGGGGGCGACGAACGCGATCCGCGGTGTCCCCGGAGGCGGGCTCCCCTGGGAGCTCTCCGGGGCGAAGGTCGTGCTCGGCGCGGACGGGCGGCTGGAGATGAAGGTCGAGGGGCTGGTGCTCGTGGCCACCGGCGAGAACCCGATCCCGATGTTCCGCGGGCTCGTGAGCTGTCAGTCGATCGACGGGACGGGGGGCCCGGCGGTCGTCAACCGCATGACCGACCCGTTCCCGGCGTCGATGGCTGGGGACTCGAAGATCGAGGCCACGCTCGACCTGCCTGAGCCGTGTTTCGCGCCGATCGTGTTCGTCACGTCGCCGACCGGCTCGTGGTTCGCGGTCACCGGCGTCTAGCGCCGGTTCCGCCCGCCCACGTCGAGCACGACGGGACGCCGCGCGGTCGGCTCCCAGTCGCGGAGGGCCTCGGCGAACTTGACGACGAGGGCCGCGCCGCCGGCGAGCTCGAGCGCGCGGAGGAGCGGGTATCGCCGGAGACCGGGGAGCCGGAACAGGAGCGGCGCGCCGACGATCGCGGCGCCGGCGAGCACCCGCCGGAGCCGGCGGCCGGCGGGCGAGTCCAAGAAGTCCTCGACGTCCTGGACCGCCACCTCGAGCCGGTCGCCGATACGTCGGGGGGCCACGCGTCCTCCTAGGTGATCTGTCGGTTCGTCGTGCCGGTGGTCCCGCGCCGGAGCAGGCGCACGATCACGACGAGCGCCGCGGCGGCGATGATCGCGGCGATCCACGGCACGCCGTCGTTGTCCGGCGTGATCACCTCGGCGAGGAGCCAGCCGCCCAGGAACGCGCCGACCGCGCCGAGCACGATCGTCATCCAGATCGGCATGGGGTCCTCGCCGGGCACGATGAGTCGCGCCAGCGGGCCGACGATGCAACCGACCAGCAGATATCCGAGGACCTCTCCGATCGTCATCAGCTTGCCTCCCGAGAGCCCGGCGGGCGTCCCCGAGCCCTTTACCCTCCAGCCGCGTGCTCCATGCCCGATGCGCGGCTGCGGGCAGCGCGAACGACCGCTGACCCAGGGTCACTCACGGCTTTTCGAACCGGGGGAGGTGGGAACCGCCGATGAACCGGGTATGGAGCTCCGAACGAGTCGAAAGGTCCCGGGCGGGAGCATGCGAACGGAATCACCCCAGGTCCTGGAGGGCACCGGCTTCCGGCACGATGCGCTCTTCTACGACGGCCTGTCGGACTTCGTCGCGCGGACGGGGGCGTTCATCCGCGACGCCGCGCGCGCCGAGGAACCGATCCTCGTGGTCGTGAGCCAGGAGAAGATCGAACTGCTCCGCGACGAGCTCGGCGGGGAGGCCGCGGACGTGCGGTTCGCGGACATGGCGCAGGTCGGTGGCAATCCGGCCCGGATCATCCCCGTATGGCGCGAGTTCGTCGAGGAGCGATCCCGTCCGGGTGGCCGGTTCCGCGGCGTCGGCGAGCCGGTCTGGGTCGGGAGGAGCGTCGACGAGCTCGCCGAATGCGCCCGCCACGAAGCGCTCCTCAACCTCGCGTTCAGCGGCTCGCCCGCGTGGTGGCTCATGTGCCCGTACGACGAAGCCGGGCTGCCGCGGGCCGTGCTCGACGAGGCGCGCCGGAACCACCCGTTCCTGGTCCGGCACGGCTCGCGCTGGGGCAACGCGACCTACCGCGGTCTCGACGACGTCACGGCTCCCTTCGATGAGCCGCTGCCGCCGCCGACCGGCCGGGTCTCCGAGCTCCGATTCGGTCCGTCGACGGGGAGCCTCGGCGCGGTCCGTGCGCACGTGGCTCGCGTGGCGTCCGCCGCTGGCCTCGAGCCGGTCCGGCGGGACGACCTCGTCCTGGTCGTGAACGAGGTCGCCACGAACAGCATCCGACACGGTGGCGGGGTCGGGACGCTCTGGATCTGGGAGGACGGCGACGCGATCGTCTGCGAGATCCGCGACGCCGGCCGGATCGCGGACCCGCTCGCCGGCCGGGTGCGGCCGGCGCTGGGACAGGGATCGGGGCTCGGCCTGTGGCTCGCGAACCAGCTGTGCGATCTGGTCCAGATCCGATCGTTCCCGATGGGGTCGGTCGTCCGATTGCGTCTCGGCCGGTAGACGGCGATCAGCCGCGGACCCGGAGCCGCGGTCGGCCGGAGATCCGGAGCGATCTCGGCACGGGGCGACCGTCGATCTCCGCCCCGGCACCCGACGCCACGAGCCGCAGACCCACGAGGCCGGTCGCGACCTCGACCCGGATCAGTCCCGGCTGCGGATAGGACCGCGGCCTGAGCCCGCCGTAGTAGAAGGCGAGGATCTCCTCGGCAGACCGGCCGGCCCCGGCCTTCCCGTAGGCGCCCCACTGCACCATCCCGACCCCGTGTCCCCAGCCGCGGCCGGTCACCAGGAGAGACCGATCCCCGGCGGAGAACGCGAGCCAGTGGGACGGGATCGTGAGCGGGAGTCGGCCGCCCGGGATCCGAGGCGGATACGAGGCGGGCTCGAGGCACGGCGCCCAGGTGTTCACGGCGGCGCGGAGGTCGTCGGCTGAGATCGTCCTCGTCGCGTCTCCACCGCGCAACCGGACGCCCCCCGCGACGGGCAGGGCGGCGACGATCGTCCGATCCCGTGGCCACGACCCGGCGGCGCGGAGGATGTGCGTGAGGTCGTCGAACGGGAGCCGGACGCGCCAGCGCGAGGTGGGCGACGCCCCGTCGTCACGCTCGACCACGGGTCGGAGGTACGGGAGCGGCGGGCTGCCGAAGACGTCCTCATTCCCGTAGGTCCGACCGTTCGACGTCGAGTAGTACACGGTCGTCGCCGGTCGTCCCTCGTCCAGGAGCACGAGGCCGTCGGTGCGACGGACGGCGCGGACCCACCGCCGATACGTGGGGTCCGGCGAGACGGGGATGCCCCGATACACCTGGCAGGAGGCCGTCGCGCAGATCGCCTGACCGAGCGAGTCACCCTCCGCCCCCGACCAGCCGGTGGTGGCGAGCGCGTAGCTACGCGCCGCGATCGCCTGGGCGTCGAGGGCGGCCCTGGGCCAGCTCGACGGCACCTCCGCGATCCCCTCCAGGTAGCGATCGAACGGCAACGCGATCGTCAGCGTGAGGGTCCCGTCGTCGACGCGACGGACGTGGAGGGTTCCCGGGAACCGTCCGGTGAGGGTCGTGGGCTCGGGGTCGCGACACCGCGTCGGGGTCCGCGGATAGCGGCCGCGCACCAGGAAGGAGCCCCCGGGCGGGGGGGTGAGTTGGACCGACGTGGCCCCCGGTTCGATCGGGGCGCCGATGTCCGGGGAGGCAGACGCGTCGATCGACGGGGATGCGACGGGCGCCGGCGACCCGTCGACGGAGGGCGGGGCCGAGGTCGTGGCGGCGCGATCCGTCGGCTCCGGCGGGGCGTCCGTGCACCCGACGAGCAGGATCGTCGTCAGCAGCGCCGCGACGCCCCGACCCCCCGGGGCCGGGGGCCGGCGTGATGCGTTCGTCCGTCGTGTCGGCATCCTCCGACGCTACCGGCCGATGCCTGGTTCGCCCCGGGCCCGACCGATCCTCACGAAAGTGTGACAAGACCGGGCTTCCCGGGTTGACCGGAGGGCTCGTCGCGTCATACCGTGCGCGTGCCCTGATCGGAGAGAGACCGGGGGCGGGGAGCAGGCAAGGGACGCTAGCCGAGACCCCGAGGTCCCGGACCAGCCGCAAGGTTGGTTCGTCCGGAACTCTCCGATCGGGGCACCTCTCTTTCACGCTCCGGCCGTCGAGGCCCCGCCTTCGCGCCGAGCGGCGTCTTTCGGATCCCACGGCTCTTAGCCGAACCTTCACCCGTCCTTTCGGGGCCCTTGGTGGGTGCTCCGGCATCGTGGACCCCGAAGCGGTACCGGACCCGGTACCCCGAGTGGACGGGAGGGATCGATGCGAGCACGAGCGATCGTGGCGACGGCCGTGATGGGGATCCTGTTGATCGCGAGCGCGGCCTCCCCGGTCCTGGCCAAGGACGGTGACGTGATCCGGCGCGGCGCCTGTGGCGGCCGGAGCGACTGGAAGCTGAAGCTCAGCGAGGAGGACGGCCGCATCGAGGTCGAGTACGAGGTGGATCAGAACCGCGTCGGCGACACCTGGCGGGTGCGGATCCGCCACGACGGCGATCTGGTCTTCGCCGGCAGGCGGACGACGAGGGGACCCAGCGGCTCGTTCGAGGTCCGGATCCTCCAGCGGAACCGCGCCGGAGACGACGTCTTCCGCGGGCGGGCGGTGAACCTCCGCACCGGCGAGGTCTGCGGCGGCCGGGCCGTCTGGGCGGCCTGAGCGCCACTCGGCGGGGCGGAGGGCCCGGGGCGGAACGCCCCGGGCCCGCCGCTACCATCGCTGCCATGAAACCCCGGATCCTCGTGATCGAGGACGAGTCCTCGATCTCGGAGCCGCTGGCCGCGTACCTCGCCCGCGAGGGGTTCGACGCCGAGGTCGCCGGAACGCTCGCGTCGGCCCGGGCGGCCTTCGATCGGGACGAGCCGGACGTCGTGCTCCTGGACGTGATGCTCCCGGACGGCGACGGCCGCGATCTGTGCCGGGAGCTCCGGACGCGGTCGGACGTGCCGATCGTGATGCTGACGGCGCGGGGGGAGGAGGTCGATCGGATCGTCGGGCTCGAACTGGGCGCGGACGACTACGTCGTGAAGCCGTTCTCGGCCGGGGAGCTCGTGGCGAGGATCCGGGCGATCCAGCGCCGCGGACGCGCCTCCGGCGCGCGGAAGGCCCCGATCGCGATCGGCGCGATCACCCTCGATCCGTCCTCCCGCGCCGTGACGAAGGACGGCCGGCCGGTCGAGCTCGCGGCCAAGGAGTTCGATCTCCTGCGGCTGCTGATGACGCGTGCCGGCGAGGTCGTGGGACGCGAGGAGATCATGGACGAGGTCTGGGACCCGCATTGGTTCGGACCGACGAAGACCCTCGACGTCCACATCTCCTGGCTGCGCAAGAAGATCGAGGACGAGCCGTCTTCGCCCCGGTACATCACGACCGTCCGCGGCGTGGGTTTCCGGTTCGCGCCGCCCGACGGTTCCGAGCCGTCGAGCTGATCGTGCTCGGACGGAGGAGCGGATGAAGGTCCGGACGCGGCTCGCGGCCTCGTTCGCGTACGTCCTGCTCGTCGTGATCGTCGCGCTGACGGTGCCGCTCGCGATCGTGCTGCGCGACCGCGCCCGGTCC
This sequence comes from Actinomycetota bacterium, assembly GCA_036281075.1. Taxonomy (GTDB): domain Bacteria; phylum Actinomycetota; class UBA4738; order UBA4738; family HRBIN12; genus JAJNBA01. Next base: position 15,849 of record DASUPO010000105.1, read on the forward strand.
GAGCTCGAGTCCGTTGTGCTCGGCAACGCCCAGACGATCGCGTCGGTGTTGAACCGGGACGCGCTCGAGGAGGGCGACGGCGAACGCGACACGCTCGCGGCCGACGCGGACCGGTGGGCCGGCGAGGTCGGTGGACGGGTCGTGGTCCTGGATGCCGACGGCACCGTCCTCGCGGACTCCGACGCCGAGGACGTCGCCGAGGACTTCGCGACGGCGGGTCGACCGGAGGTGGGACGAGCGCTCGACTCCCAAGCCAGCGCGGAGGTCCGTCGGAGCCAGGAGGAAGGCGGTGACATCGCCGTCGCGGCGGCGCCGATCATCGACGAGGGAGAGCTCGTGGGCGCGGTCCGGATCTCCAAGGGGGTCCGGGCCGTGCAGGAGAACGTCGGGCGCGCCACCGCGGCGATCGTCGCGGTGGCGCTCGGTGGGCTCCTCGCCGGCCTCCTGCTCGCGTTCGCGCTCGCCCGCTCGCTCGCACGACCGCTCTCCTCGCTCGCGACGGCGGCGCACCGGCTCGGCGAGGGGGAGCTCGCCGCGCGGGCGGGGAAGCTCGAGGGCGGCGCCGAGATCGAGGAGCTCGCCGGATCGTTCGACGAGATGGCGGGCCGGGTCGAACGCACGTTGCGCTCGCAGCGGGAGTTCGTCGCGAACGCGTCGCACCAGCTCCGCACGCCGCTCACCGGGATCAAGCTGCGCCTGGAGGCCGCGGCCGCCGAGACGTCGGACGAGCACGTCCGCGAGCAGCTCCGCGCGGCCGATCGGGAGGTCGACCGCCTCGCCCAGATCATCGAGCGGTTGCTCACGATGGCGAGCGAGATCGAGGAGGGTCGTGTCCCCGAGGCGGACCTCGGCGACGCGGTGCGGCGAGCCGTCGTGCGCTGGGACGAGCGCGCCGTCCGGGCCTCGAGCGTCCTCGCCGTCGACGGCGCCGCCGGTCCCGCGGGGCGCGTCGCCGTCGACCCCGACGACCTCGACCAGATCCTCGACGTCCTGATCGACAACGCGATCACGCACGCGCCCGGCCGGGTCGCGGTCTCGGCGAAGAGCGACGGCTCGCGGGGTCTCCTCCACGTGGACGATCGCGGCCCCGGGATCCCCGCGGACGAGTCCTCCCGCGTGACCGAACGGTTCTTCCGCGGACGCGGCGCCGCCCCGGGCGGTTCGGGTCTCGGGCTCGCGATCGCCCGGGAGCTCGCCGAGCGGTGGGGCGGGGGCCTCGAGGTGCGCGGATCCCCGGACGGCGACCCGGGCACGCGGATCGAGGTCTGGTTCCGCGCCGCGCCCGGGCCTTAGCCGTGCCTTAACGGGAGGCTCGGTACCGTCTTCTCGCATGAAGCGCGTGATCGGCATGGTCGTCCTCGGCATCGGGGGGCTCGCCGCCGCGATCGCCCTGACGGTGGGCGCGCTCGCGCTCGCGGGCGACGTGGGCAGCGTGGTGCAGCCGAGCCTGACCCCGTCCGCGTCGTCGGAGTCGCGGACCCCCTCGGCCACCGCGTCACCGAGCCCGTCGCGCTCCGCGTCGGCCACGCCGTCGCCCTCCGACGATGACGACGCCTCCGACGACGACGACGGATCCGACGACAACTCCGGGTCCGGGTCGAGCAACTCCGGGTCGGGGTCGAGCAACTCGGGTCCGGGCTCGGACGACTCGGGCTCAGAGGACGACGACGACTGAGGCTTAGCCGGCCCTTTACGCCCCGCTGAGCGACCCGTAACCGGCCCCTCCCTAACGTGGTTCCCGACAGGCGATCCCGGCGAGCGGGACCGACGGGAACGACAGGAGGGACGCAGATGAGCACGATCCTTCGGAAGGTGATGACCGCCGTCGCGCTGCTCGTCGTCGGTGGACTGGTGATCGGCGGCACGATGGCGTTCGCCGGCGGCTCGGCGACGCCGAGCGCGGCGATCTCGACGTCCTCGACGTCCTCGGCGAGTGATGAGCCCTCGGCGAGCGACTCGCCCGACGACGACGGCACGCCGGACCAGGGCCCCGGGGACTTCCCCTTCGACACCGAGGAGGATGCGGACGACGACGACGGGACGCCCGACCAGGGTCCCGGGGACTTCCCCTTCGACGACGACGCTGACGACGACGCCGACGACGACCACGGCCGTCACGGTCACGACGACGGGGACGACGACGACGACTCCGGTCCCAGCGAGAACAGCGGGCCGGGCAACGCGGAGGATGACGACTCCGGGCACGGGAGCGACGACTGACGATCAGCTCCACGAGCTCGTCACGCCAGGGCGGCGGCGCCGGACGGCGCCGCCGCCCTCGCCGTTCGGGCGCGTGGCGACCGGCGTCCGACTAGCATCCGGCGCGATGGCCGACGACCCGACCGCCGGACGCACGGACGAGAGCCCCCCGTCGCCGGTGGGACCGACCGATCCGCTCGCCGTCCCCCGGTTCGCGGGACCGTCGACGTTCGCACGGCTCCCTCGCCGCGAGGACGTCGACGTCTGCGACGTCGCCGTCCTCGGGATCCCCTTCGACAGCGGCGTGACCTACCGCCCCGGCGCGCGCTTCGGACCGCAGGCGGTCCGCAGCGCCACCCGTCTGCTCCGCTCGTACCATCCCGGCCTCGACGTCCAGCCGTTCGCCGCCCAGCAGGTCGCCGACGCCGGGGACGTCGGTTGCAACCCGTTCGACATCGGCGAGGCGATCACCCAGATCGAGGCGGCCGCCGACGAGGCGCTGGACGGCGCCCCGAGGCTCCTGTCGATCGGCGGCGATCACACGATCGCGCTCCCGCTCCTGCGGGCGGTGCATCGCCGCCACGGCCCGGTCGCCCTCGTGCACTTCGACGCGCACCTGGACACGTGGGACACGTACTTCGGCGCCGCGTACACGCACGGGACGCCGTTCCGGCGTGCGTGGGAAGAGGCCCTCCTGCTCGAGGATCGAGCGGTGCACGTGGGGATCCGAGGACCGCTCTTCTCGCCTGAGGACCTCGCCGACGACGCGAGGTTCGGCTTCGCGATCGTCTCGGCGATGGAGGTCCTGGACGACGGCCGGCGCGCGACCGCCGAGCGGATCCGGGAGCGCGTCGGCGACGCGCCCGTGTACGTCTCGATCGACATCGACGTGCTCGATCCTGGGTTCGCGCCGGGGACCGGCACGCCGGAGGCGGGAGGGCTCACGAACCGCGAGCTCCTGGGGATCCTCCGCGGGCTCGCCGGCGTGCGCCTCGTCGGCGCCGACATCGTCGAGGTGTCGCCACCGTACGACCACGCCGAGGTCACCGCCGTCGCCGCATCGCACGCCGCCTACGAGCTGCTGGGGCTGTTCGCGCTCGCCCGGAGCTAGACGTTCTTCTCGAGGATCGCCGGGTCGGCGCCGAGGAACCGCAGGAGGTTCCCGAAGATCGCGAACAGCGTGAACGTCGTGGCCGCGATCAGGATGAACACGACCGCCACGGCCGCGATCGTGGGAGAGAAGCCGTACCGGAGGCCGTTCACGATCTTCACGGGCAGGGTCTCGACAGTGAACCCGGCGACGAGGAACGCGATCAGGTATTCGTTCAGGCTGAGGACGAACGCGGCCGCGTAGCCCGTGATCATCGAGGGCACGAGCAGCGGGAGCGTGATCGTCCGGAACGTGGTCCGGCGATCGGCGCCGAGCGTGTGGGCGGCCTCGGGAAGCGCCCGGTCCATCGTCTCCATCGCCAGCGAGATCGAGACCAGCGGCAGCGTCGAGAAGAAGATCGCGTGCGCGATGATCACGTTCTCGATCCGGCCGACGTGACCGGTCGAGAGCCAGAAGACCTGCATCCCGAGCGCGCTGATGATCGGCGGCAGCATGAACGGGAGGATGCCCAGCGTGTACAGGAGCGGCGTGAGCCGGATCCGGTACGTGCGGAGCACGTACGCGAGCGGCAGGGCGATCAGGACCGCCAGCGCGGCGCTCACGGCCGCGATCGTGAAGCTGTAGCGGATCGATCGGAGCCACGCCGGGTCGGTGAAGAGGTCGCTGTACCAGGACAGGGAGAACCCCGCCGGTGGGAACTGCAGGTAGCGGCTCGGGTTCACCGAGCCGACGACGATCACGAGGAGCGGGGCCACCAGGAACGCGACGACGACCGTCACGATCACGGCTCGGAAGACGCGCATCAGGCGACGCTCCGGATCCGCGAACCGATCAGGGCGACGATCGCCACGACCACGAGCGACACGAGCGTGAGGAAGATCGCCATCGCGGCGGCGAACGGGACGTTCGCGTTCGCGGACGCCTGGTCGACGATGTAGACGGACAGCGTCCAGTGCTCGGGCCGCCCGAGGAACGCGGCGATGATGTAGCTCCCGAGCGTGAACACGAACACGAGCAGGAAGCCCGCCACGATGATCGGCCTGGCGATCGGGACCACGACGGTCCAGAACGTCCGCCAGGGGGACGCGCCCAGCGTCTGCGCCGCCTCGGTGATCTCCGGGTCCAGGCGCGTGAGCTGCGGGTAGAGCGTGAGCACGCAGTACGGTAGCGCGATGTAACAGAGACCGAGGAGCACCGCCACGAAGCTCGGCTGATACGAGACCGCCTCGTCGAGCAGGCCGAGCCACACGAACACGTTCGAGACGCCGGACGCCCGGGCGAGCAGGACGTACCAGGTGAAGGCCACGATCACCTCGGACAGCGTGAGCGCCGACAGCACCACGATCAGCAGCGCCACGTGCCGGCGCCGCCGCATCCTCGTGAGGAAGTACGTGAAGGGGAAGGCGACGGCGATGCACACCGCCCCGGCCAGGAGGCAGATCCAGACCGAGAACAGCGCCCGGTCGAGGAACACCGGCTGGAACAGCCGCTGCCAGTTCGCGAGCTCGAACGCCGGGACGTAGAACGCACCTGGGATCCGGTGGTAGAAGCTCGTCGCGACCATGATGCCGAAGGGGATCAGGAAGAAGACCACCAGCATCGCGACGGGGAAGGCGAGGACACCGTAGGTCCCGGCGGACGGCCGCTCGCGTTCGCTCACGACGACACGACCACGCACTCCGCCGCCGGGAACCGGACAGACACGGACGCGCCCTGCTCGACGGGGACCCAGTCGCGCGGCGACCCGGCCACGATCACGTGCTCGTCGATCCCACAATCGACGAAGCACTCGAACAGCTCGCCGAGGTCGCGCACGAACACCACGGTGCCGGGGAGCGTGTTGCGCTCCCCGGCGCCGTCCGTCTGGAGCTGGGTGGACTCGGGCCGCACGGAGATCGTCACCTCGCCGGCCACGTCGGCCCCACCCGCGACGTCGAAGGGGCGACCGGCGACGGCGACCGAGCCGTCGCCCGTGGCCGCCCCGCGCAGCAGGTTCGTGCGCCCGATGAAGCCGGCCACGAACGGGGAGCCGGGCTGCCGGTACACATCCAGCGGGGGGCCCACCTGCTCGATCCGCCCGTCCCGCATCACGACCACGAGGTCGGACATCGTCATCGCCTCACGCTGGTCGTGCGTGACGATGATCGTGGTGATGCCGAGCTGCTGCTGCAGCAGGCGCAGCTCGACCTGGAGCCCCTCGCGGAGGTTGGCGTCGAGCGCCGAGAGCGGCTCGTCCAGGAGGAACAGCCGGGGGGCCAGCGCGAGCGCGCGGGCCGTCGCCACGCGCTGGCGCTGGCCCCCCGACAGCTGCTGGATCCTCCGACCGCCCATCCCGCTCAGGGAGACGAGCTTCAGCAGCTCCTCGACGGTCGTCGCGATCTGCTCCCTCGACGCGCCGCGGATCCGGAGCCCGTAGCCGACGTTGCCGGCGACGGTCAGGTGGGGGAAGAGCGCGAGGCTCTGGAACACCATCCCGATGTCGCGCGTGTACGGGGGGCGATCGGTGATGTCCTCCCCGTCGAGGAACACGCGCCCCTCGGTCGGGCGCTCGAGACCGGCGATCATCCGCAGCAGCGTGGTCTTGCCGCAGCCGGACGGGCCGAGGAACGAGATCAGCTTGCCGGGCGGGAGCTCGAGGTCGACGCCGGCGACGGCCTCGACCTCGGCGAACCGCTTGACGAGACCCTCGAGCCGAAGGCCACCGCGGACGTCCACCCGCTCACTCGTTGCTGGGCGCCACGATCAGCTCGGTCCAGCGCTGATCGATCCAGTCCTCCCAGACGTCGTACATCTCGTACTTCGGACGGAGCGCCGTCTCGGGCCCCGGGCCCGCGACCGCCTCGTACTCCTCGTCCGTCATCGTGAGCGTGTCGCGCTTCGTCGACGGGATCGTGCCGAGCGTGAGCGCCAGCTCCTGCTGGACCTCCGGCCGGCACATGTAGTCGATGAACGTGACGCACGCGCCGAGGTTCTCGGTCGTCTTCGACACCGACCAGAAGCCGGAGTCGAGGATCGCGCCCTGGGTCGGGAACACGCTCCGCAGCGGCGCGCCGCCGCCCGCCTCCGAGGCCGCGAACAGCGTGATGTCGTGATAGAACTGCCCGAGCGACACCTCGCCCTCGTTGAACGCGGGCTGCGCCGTGGCCTCGTCGCGGTACCACAGATGCACGTTCGGCTTGACCTCCTCCAGCTTGTGCAAGACCTCGAGGACGCCCTCCTGCGTCTCCAGGATCTCGTATCCGTCGAAGTACGTCTCCGCGGTGATCTCGATCAGGAACGAGTTGCCCGGGTTCCGCAGGAGGGCGAGCTCGTCCTCCCACCGCGGGTCCCAGAAGGCCTCCCAGGTGTCCGGGCTCTCCGCCACGCGATCCGTGTTCGACACCAGCGTGATGTACCAGGAGAGGCCGCCGACGCCGGTCACGTTGCCGTCGTCGTCGGTCCGCACGTATCCCTCGGCCAGGTTCTCCGACTCGGGGATGTCCGAGACCAGGTACTTCGTCAGGATGTCGCCGTTGATCGCACGCTGAAGGCCGACGCCCGAGAGCATCGAGACGTCCGCCGGGGGCGCCCCGCCCGCGGCGATCGCCTGCTGGAGCTGCGTCACCCAGACCTCGGACGTCGGCTGCGAGACCGACTCAACCTCGACGTCGAACTCCTCGGTGAACGCGGGATACATCGTGCGGAAGTTCTCCTCGAAGAACCCGCCGTACGTGCCCACCTTGATGCTCGAGCCGGCGATGTTCGACGTGTCGACGGGCTCGAGCCCCGCGCTGCTCGCGGGAGGCGTGGAGGGCGCGTCGGGCGCGCAGGCCGCGAGGATCGCCGGCATGCCGATCGCGGCGCCCGCCAGCATCCCGCCCCGCTTCAGGAGGTCGCGTCGCGAGATCGTCCTGGAACGCGCCTGTTCGCTGAGGATCCGATCGATGTCCACGACGCACCTCCCTCGAGGTCGGGGAACACGGCCTCCCAGCAGGCTACCGGCCGCCGGAAAGGACCAGCAAGCCCCTGCGCCGCGCACAACCGATCCGGGGCAAGGAACCCGACGTCGCGCCGGGAATGACGACGGCGCGGATCGCGCGTCAGCGCCCGAGGCTGTCGACGAACCCCAGCACGTTGGACCAGGCCTCGCGGCACGCCTCGGCGTGCTCGCTCATCGACCGGTCGAAGAACGAGTGGGGCGCGCCGGGGAACACGACGATCCGGTGGTCGACGCCGGCGGCCTCGAGCGCCTGCTCGTACGCCTCGACGTCGGCGGGCGGGATCCCCCGGTCGGCGCCGCCGTAGAGGCCGAGCACCGGGGCGCGGACGGCACCGGATCGCGCCTCGTCGAGCGGGGATCGTTCACCGTTCTCACCCCGGGTCGGCGGGCCGTAGAACGCGATCACGCCGTCGCTGCCGTCCTGCGACGCCTGCATCAACGACGCGCGACCGCCGAAGCAGAACCCCATCGAGACGACCGACGACGCTCCCATCCCGCGGAGCACGTCGCCCGCGGCACGAACATCCTCCCGGATCCCCGCGTCCCGGACCGCGGTGCGGTGTTCCTGATACTCGAAGCCGTCCTCCCGGTGGTGCGCGCCGGCGGTCCGGCCGTACGGATCCAGCGCGATCGCGTGGATCCCGGCGTCGGCGACGTGCTCGGAGAGCCGTTCGTAGTACCGGTGCAGGCCGCGGACGTCGGGGATGATCACGATCCCCGGCGCCGGATCCTGGTGGGACCGTGCGATCGTCACGGCGAAGCGGTTGCCGTCGGCGGCCTCGAGGGTCGAGCGCTCGGTCCCTGCGAGCATCCCGGTCCGCGCGGGGTCGGGCGGCAGTGCGTCGGTGTCGAAACACATCGTCAGGCTCCGTATTTCGTCAGGTGGCCGGCGTTCGCCATCAGGATCGGCAGCAGGGATATCGAGGGGCGGATCCCGAGCCCTCCGGATCGGCACCATCGCTCGCCGAAGCGGTCCGTGTCGTCTCGCCCGGACCGAGCGCCGCGCACGAGGACCGGAACGGGATGCCACGAGTGCGCCGCCATCTGGGACGGCGTGGCGTGGTCGCCGGTCACGGCGATCACGCCGGGCTCGGCGGCCGCGAGCAGGTCCGGGACGATGTCGTCCACGCGCTCGATCGCCGCCACCTTCGCCGCGTGGTCCCCGTCCTCGCCCGCCGCGTCCGCCTCCTTCACGTGGACGAAGAAGAGGTCGGCGTCCTCCCGGTGCTTCTCGAGCAGCCGCACCTGGTCCGTCGCGTCCGACGGCGGGCCGAGGACCTCGAAGCCCAGCAGCCGCGCGATCCCGCGGTACATCGGGTACACGGCGACGGCCGCCGCCCGGAGCCCGGTGCGCTCCCGGAACGACGGGAGCTCCCGGTGGGTGTCGAAGCCGCGGAGCAGGAGGCCGTTCGCCGCCGGCTCGCCCTCCAGGGCCGCGTGGACCTCCCGCAGCTTCGCCGCCACGAGCTCGGCCGTCGGCCCGGCGGCGGGGTCCAGGGGCTCCGGCCGCAGGGGCGGCACGCCGGTCACCTGCGGATCGGTGTCGCCGACGCGTGGATCCAGCCCCTCACCTCGCAACACCACCAGGAGCCGATGGCCCTTCTCGTGATGGAACTCGATCCCGTGGACCGAGGAGGCGAGGAGGCCCACCACCCGGCGCGCGTCCTCGTCGTCGATCCGGCCCGCGCGCCGGTCGACGACGTCGCCGGCCGCGTCCACCGTGCAGAGGTTCGCCCGTGCGGCCACGTCGCCGGGCCCGAGCTCCACGCCGAGACCGGCGGCGCTGAGCGCGCCACGCCCGAGGACGAACCGGAGGGGGTCGTAGCCGAACAGCGCCAGGTGCCCCGGCCCCGACCCCGGCGTGATCCCCGGCCCGACGGGCTCGAGGAGGCCGGTCACGCCCTCGCGCGCGAGCCGGTCGAGGTTCGGTGTCGCCGCTTCCTCGAGCTCGGTGCCGTGCTCGGCGTCGGCCATCCCGCCCAGGCCGTCGATCACGACGAGGAGGATCCGAGCGCCGGTGCCGCTGGCGAGCGCCGCGAGCTCCACGACAGCGATGCTACCGCCGCGCGGCGTCCGCCCCGCCCGCCGGCGGTTCGACGGTGGAGGCCTCCGGCGCGACCGGCCTCGGACCGCGTTCGAACCGTCCGAAGATCGCCACGAGGCCGAGCAGGATCGCCCCGGGGACCACGAACCACAGGGGGCGTTCCAGCCACCACCTCGCCGTCGAGCCCTGCTGCTGTCCCCAGCCGAGCGGCCACAGGAGCAGGAGGGCGAGGAGGAAGGCGGTCATGTGCCAGAGGAACAGCGTCATGATCCGAGCGTTCACCACGATCGTGAACCGCCACGGCCGCTCGCGCCGCAGCCACCGATCCAGCGTGGGCTTCAGCAGGAGCACGACGCCGAGGGTCCAGATCCCGCCCAGCAGGAAGCACACGGTGGGGGGGTACGCGTTCGAGACGGCCTCCACGTCGGTCCCCAGCAGGCTCTTGGGATAGTGCCCGATATCTGGGAACCAGTCGAACCGAACGTCGCCGAAGAGCCGGAACACCCATGGGGTCGTGAGCACGACGAGCCCCGCCAGCCCGCCGATCACCATCGCCCAGTACCGGCGGCGCGGCCACCCCGCGAGGGTGCCGTCCGCGTACGCGTGGCCCAACTGGTGGGGCAGGAGCAGGACGAACGCGACGTTCAGCCACCGCCAGCCCCACGACCCCGTCGTGAACGCGATCAGGTCCACGACGACGGCTCCGACGCCCATCGCGAGCGGGACCCACAGGCCGAAGCGCCGGTGGAGCCGGATCGTGAGCGGCGCGATCACGACCACGACCAGGTACACGGCCAGGAACCACAGCGGACCGAACGGGATCGTCGCGCCGGGCGGCTTCATCCCGCGCAGGAGCGTCGTGTCGCCCCAGAGCCTGGGACCGGTGGGAGCCCCCACGTCGGCGAGATGGAGCACGATCTGCACGACCGCCCAGATACCCAGGAACACGAGCGACGGACGCAGGAGCCGTTCGAGCCGCCCGCGGATGAACGACCGCGTCGACCGGCCCTTCCGTCGGTTCGAGTCGTAGGCGACGAGGTTCGAGAACCCGCCGACGAAGAAGAAGATCGGCATCACCTGGAACGCCCACGTGAACAGCCACAGGCCGGACGTGACGCCGATCGCGCTCGTCGAGCGGATCACGCCGCCCTCCCAGTGGTTGATCGAGATGAACCAGTGGCCGAACACGACGGCGAGGATCGACGCCGCTCGGAGGAAGTCCATCGCCCGGTCGCGCGTGTCGGGCGTGGCCCGGACGAGGCGATCGAGGTCGGGCGTCGCGGTCATCCTCGGAGCATGGCCGCTGCCGGTTCCCGAGGGAAGCCTGCTTACGCGGGTACCGCCGCGCGGTTCGACACGATCCGGACGATGCGATCCTCGATCGCCACCGCCCGGGACTTGGACATCCCGCGCGACAGGATCGAGAACTGGCCCCAGCGGCCCTCCCGCTCCAGCCAGACCCATCCCGAGAGCGCGGAGATCCCGATCAGCGTGCCGGTCTTCGCGCGGATCCTGACGTCGAGCAGCCGGTCCTCGAGCGTTCCCTGACCACCGTCCGCGAGGCCGGCGCGCAGCTCGCCGCCCCAGCGCCTCGTGCCGGCGAACCAGAGGAGCCGGACGAGGGTCGCCGCGCTCACGCGGTTCGCGTACGAGAGCCCGGACGCGTCGTTCGCGGCGATCGTCAGGCCCCGCGCCGCCGCGAACCGCTCGATCGCGCGGGCGCCCTTCGCGATCGTGCCCCGCCCCCCGAACACCAGCCGCCCGAGCCACTTGCCCAGCACCTCGGCGTGGAAGTTGCGGGAGTCCCGGTTCATCCGGCGGAGGATCACCTCGAAGGGCTCGGACCGGACGGTGGCGACGAGCCGGAGCCCGGGCGGCGGCGCCCCGGCGCCGGGGTCCCCGGAGACCCGCACGCCGAGCGCCCGCAGCCTGTTCGTGAGGGACCGGGCCGCTCGCCGCTCGGGATCGCGGATGTGCGTTCCTCCCGCCACGTTGCCTTCGAACGTCAGGGCCGTCGGAAGCGGGATGTACTCCTCCGGGAAGTAGTCGCGCCAGCCCGGCGCCCACCAGTCGCGGCGGAAGCCGGCCGTCGACCCGAACACCCGCCCGCGGACCCGCCGGATCCCCGCGTCCCGGACCGCCCGGGCGAGCGCGGCGATCCTCGGCTTGCGCACGGTCGGGTCGCCGTGCCCGACGATCCAGAGGTTCCCGCGCAGGATCCCGTCGCTCACGCCGCCCTTCGCGAGCACCCGGGTCCGGATGCGGGTGGCGATCGACGCTCGCTGCAACAGGGCCATCGAGAAGACGAGCTTCTGGTTCGAGGCGGGAGCCCGGCGGACCCACGCGGCCCGTCGGAGGAGCCAATCCCCGCCCACCCCGATCGCGACGGACACGTCGTGCCCCGCGATCGTCGCGTCGATGTCCTGGACCCACGACGGCGGGGCCGCGGAGACGGACCTCGGCGTGGCCCCGACGCCGATCGCCACGACGCCGAGGACGAGCAGGCCTCGGACGAGGACGGCGACGAGCGAGGAGCGCGGCGGCGGATGGGGGCGGAGCACGCGCGGAGGATACGTCAGGCGGCGCGCGTGACCAGGGAGGCCAGCTCGGATCGTTCCGCGGCCGCGGTGCACGGCCGGCCGTCGGTGATCCAGAGCGCCCCGTCGGTCAGATCCATCGCCACGGTCGCGATCGTCTCGTAGGCCTCCTCGGGCGGGATGCCGGGCGCGGCGTGCTGGCAGAGGGGGCGTCGTCGTCGGCGAAGGTCGCGAGGAGGTCGTCGACCGAGCGGGCGGGCGAGGCGGCGGCCCACGCCTCCGCGGCCGCCTGCCGGGCCACGCTCGAGCTCGCCGGATCGAGCCGCTCCAGGTCCTTCCCGCGGTCCGCCGTCCCGCCGGGCGCCGTGAGGAAGTGGTTCGCGTGCGCCAGCCGGTCGCCGTCGGTCCGCGTGACCGAGCGGCCGCCGCCGGGGGCGGCCTCGAGATCGGCGGCGCGACCGTCCCGTGACGCGACGCGGTAGTTCGCGGACGAGGCGCGCACGGGCGACGTGACGGCGTCCACGGCCTCGTCGAACGAGGGGGACGACAGGATCCGGCGGAGGATCGCGTGGAACGGGACCCCGGCCTCACCGCGGTCGAGCGACGACGTGAGCGCGTTCGCCGCGACGCCCAGGCCGGCCCCGTTCAGCCCGCACTTGGCGAGCAGCCCGGCCTCGACGAACGTCGCGAACGGCGGGCCGTCGTGCGGCATCGCGACCAGCAGGATGCAGGTGGCGCGAGCCTCCGGCTTCCAGTCCCAGTTCTGCGCGAGCAGCACGTGGGCGTCCGGGGCCGCGTCCGCCCGCGTGCACAGGGCCGTGCACTCCCGGGCCGTCATCCCGAACATCACCTCGGTGCGCACGTTCAGCGCCAGCACGTCCTCGGCCTCGACGGCCGCGCCCTCGGCGATCCCTTCGAGCTCCGGCAAGAGCCGGACGTCGTAGTCGTCGATCGGGCCGGCGAAGGCGCCGACCCGATCGACCACCGCCCGCCAGCGCAGGCCCGTGGCGTGGCGGAAGACGCGCTCGTAGAGCTCGAGCGATCCGTGGATCCGATCGCGCGCCCGCTCGCCGTAGGCACGGCCCCGCTCGCGCGGCCCTCCCGCGACGGCGACGACCGGCCAGCTCACGCGGGGAGGCTAGTAGACTCCGCCGCCGCCGTGCAGACGATCGATCGGGCGCGCCTCACCGAGCTGATGGAGCGCGAGCGCGCGGTCTTCCGCGACCGGCATCCGGCGAGCCGGGGGCTCTACGAGGCGGGACGCGGGTCGCTGCTGTGGGGCGTGCCGATGAACTGGATGGTCCGCTGGCCCGGCGATCACCCGGTCTACGTCGCCGAGGCGGTGGGCGCGCGGTTCACCGATGTCGACGGCAACGAGTTCGTCGACTTCTGCCTCGGCGACACGGGCGGCATGGCGGGGCACTCGCCCAAGGAGGCTGTGGACGCGATCGCCCGTCAGGCCGCCCGCGGCATCACGCTGATGCTGCCGACGGAGGACGCCGCCTGGGTGAGCCGGGAGCTCGCTCGACGCTTCGGCGTGCCGTACTGGTCGTTCACGCTCACCGCCACGGACGCGAACCGCTTCGCGATCCGATGGGCGCGCCACGTCACCGGGCGGCGGAAGATCGTCATCCACAACCACTGCTACCACGGGACGGTCGACGAGACGTTCGCGGAGCTGGACGGGTCGGGAGGGGTCATCGATCGGCCGGGGAACACCGGGCCCCCCGTGCCGGTCCGCGAGACGACGAAGGTCGTCGAGATCAACGATCTCGACGGCCTTGAGCGCGCGCTCGCCGACGAGGACGTGGCGCTGTGCCTGTTCGAGCCGGCGCTCACGAACATCGGGATCGTCCTCCCCGAGCCCGGCTACTGGGACGGGGTGCGGGAGCGTTGCGACCGCAGCGGGACGCTCCTGCTCATCGACGAGACGCACACGATCAGCGCGGGGCCGGGTGGCGCGACGAAGGCTTGGGGGCTCGCGCCGGACATCGTGACGATCGGCAAGACGCTCGGTGCGGGGATCCCCTCGGCCGCGTACGGCCTGAGCGAGGACGTGCAGCGACGGATCGTCGAGCAGGTCGATCCCGACGTGATCGACGTGGGCGGGACCGGCGGCACGCTCGCGGGCAACGCCCTGTCCCTCGCCGCGATGCGCGCGACCCTCGGCGAGGTGATGACCGACGAGGCGTTCGAGGGAATGATCCGACTGGGCGAGCGGTTCGAGGACGGCGTCCGCGACGTGATCGCCGCGCGGGAGCTCCCGTGGCACGTCGTGCGTCTCGGGTGCCGCGTCGAGTACCTCTTCCGGCCGGATGCCGCACGTACCGGGCACGAGGCGTTCCTCGGACAGGACGCCGAGCTGGATCCCTTCATCCACCTCTTCCTGCTGAACCGGGGGGTCCTGATGACGCCGTTCCACAACATGGCCCTGATGTCGCCGGCGACGACCGAGGCGGACGTGGACCGTCACACGGAGGTCTTCGGCGAGGCCGTCGACGCGCTCCTCGGAGCCTCGCCCTGATCGACCGGATCTCGTTCGTCACGATCGATGCGAACGACGAGACCGGGAGGGCAACGGGTTCGACATCTGCGTGACCGCCGGATAGCGTGCGCCCGATGCGAGGACCTTCCCCCTCGGCCCCATCCGCCGCGCGCCGGTCGTCGGCCTCGCGATCGTCGCGGTGCTGGCGACGTCGGCTGTTCCCACCGTCGCCGTCGACGGGCCGTTCCAGATGCTCGGCGGGCCCGAGGATCAGCTGCTGCCGTTCGTGAACGACTCGTACGTGATCTGGACCTAGAGCTCCGTCGCGGCCCCGAACCGGTTCCACGCCTACCGGAGGATCCGGGCGACGACCGACGTGTTCCGCCTCGGCCCCACGGGGACGCGCGGCTACGCGGGAGGCATCGACCCCGACCGGGACCAGACGATCTACCAGCAGATCCGTTCGGGGGGCCGATCTGTTCCCGTTCGACCTCGAGACGCGTCGCCGGCGACGGCTCTCGACGTGGTCAACTCGGTTCGCTGGGAGCGGGACCCCCGGATCTCGGATCGATTCATCCTCTTCGCGCGCGACACCGCGGCGAGGGCCACGGTGTGGCTCTGGGAGCGAGGACCAGCACGGTCGAACAGCTGGCCGGCTACGACTTCACGCGCTTCCACGTCACGCCCGGCGCGGTGGGGGAGCGGTACGCGACGTGGAGCGTCTGCGGTCCGCTCACGTGCACCGCGTGGATCCACGACACGGAGCTCGGGACGACGAGGAGGATCCCGGCGCCCGACGGACGGGCGCGGTACGCGCCGGTCGGCGTGTTCGCGTTCGCGGCGGGGATCGACGTCGGTTCACGTTGTCCCTCGCGCGGCCTCCCGGACAGGTCGACCTGTGGTTCTCGAGGTTCCGATGCGTGCCGCAGCAGGGGGACCTCGTGCGGCTCCGCGACGTCGGGATCGCCTGACTCATCCCCGATCGAGCGGTCTCGTGAGGCAGGTCGGGCCGCCGCCGCCGTTCCGAGAGATCTCCTCACCCTCGTAGGTGCGCACGTCGACGCCGGCCGCCTCCATCCGCCGCCGGGTCTCGGGGTTGCCGGCGAGCGCGAGAGCGATCCGCGGGGCCAGCGCCAGGACGTTCGGCCCCATCGAGTCGAACTCGTCGGGTGGCACCTCGACGATCCGGATGCTCCGCTCGCGGAAGAGCTCGACCAGGCGGACCGGCAGGTGCGGGAGCGACGCGACCGCGAGGTCGTCGTCGAGGAGCGAGAAGAACGAGAGCAGGTGGGTGCACGCGGACGGCCCGGTCAGGTGGGGCAGGTCGAACGCGATCACCTCGACACCGAACTCGACGAGGACCTTTCGGAGCGCCGTCACCCCGGCGCTGTTCGTCCGGTAGCCGACGCCGGCGAGCAGGGTCCGCTCGTGGAGCCAGCAGAGGTCGCCCCCTTCGGCGAACCCGGGTCCGTCGAGGGCCGCGATCGTCGGGATCCCGGCGACGGCGAGGTCGGCGGCGGCGACCTCCGGCTCACCGCGCCGACCGGGCTTCGCCGGTCGCAGCAGGATCGATCCAGCGTCGGTCATCAACACGGGGTCGTACGTGTAGATCGCGTCGGGGTGGGGGTCGGCCGGCGACGTGCCGACGACGACGTCGGCGCCCGCATCGGCGAGATGCGAGAGGAACGCCTCGTGCTCCGCGGCCGCCCGAGCCGGGTCGGGCTCGGCGCGCCAGCCGTACTCGCGCCAGCGCCGACCGGCCTCCGGCTCGGGCGGCCGCACGTAGACCCGTCGCAGGGCCGACGTCTGGTCCTGGATCGGCACGGGCGGGATGCTAGCGGCCCCTCCCACGATCGGCGGCAACGCTTCTCCCCCCGTCCGGGACCGGGGGTAGACTTGCGCGACCATGCGACAGTCACGGGGGACCGCCCGCAGACGCCGCAGCGCCGAGTTGGGCGTCATCGACTACACGCTCGCGAAGCGCGCGCTGATCCGAGACGCGCGCCGAGGCACGCTGTCGGTCGCCGACCTCTGCGACGCCCACCCGGAGCTGATGCGCGCCGCCAAGCACGTTGGCGAGGCCACCACCTCCGACTGCCCCGTGTGCGGCCGCGACAAGCTCGTGCTGCTCGCGTACGTGTTCGGATCCTCGCTCCGTCGCAACAGTGGCCGCGTCTGGCCGATCCAGACCGGGCTCCGGTTGACCGCCTCCCATCCCGGGTCCGTGTGCTACGTCGTCGAGGTCTGCCGGTCCTGCGCCTGGAACCACCTCCGCGAGGCGTTCACGGCCCGCCGCCGAGCGGCCGGCTGAGCAGCGTTTCCGTTCCGAAGCACCCGGGTAGGATTCCGCGCGTCGTGGCCACGACCCCCAAGCGATCGTCGAGGGAGTACTCGCCCCGCCACGCCCGGACGAAGCCGGGCGGCGGAGGCAGCGCGCCGGCGCGCCCGCGCCGGACCGGCGGCCGTTCGGGGGGGCTCGAGCGGCGAGGAGGCAGGCGCGCCGGCGCCGGCCCGCAACGCGGGTTCTTCCGGCGCTACTGGTGGGTCTTCGCGCTCGCCCCGGTCGTCCTCGTCCTGCTCGGGTTCGGCGCCCTGGCCTTCGCCTACACGCGGATCGAGCTCCCGCGGGCGTTGCCGCCGGTCCAGACGACGTTCGTCTACGACCGCAACGACCAGCTCCTCTCGACGTTCCACGGATCGGTCGACCGGACCCTGATCCCGTTCGGGCAGATGCCCCGGCACCTCCGCGAGGCCGTGATCGCCGTGGAGGATGCGCGCTTCTACGAGCACGACGGGGTCGACCTCCGGGGCACGGTCCGCGCCGGCTGGCGCGACCTCGTCGCGCAGGACGCGGTCCAGGGCGGCTCGACGCTCACGCAGCAGCTCGTCAAGCGCGTCTACGCCGGCAGGTACGTCGAGGGCGAGAACGGGGTCACCGACTACGTGATCCCGCCTCGGACGGTCAAGGAGAAGCTTCGGGAGGTCCTGCTGGCGATCAAGGTCGAGCGCGCGTTCACGAAGGACGAGATCCTGGCGCGCTACCTGAACACCGTGTACTTCGGCCACGGCGCCTACGGCATCGAGGCGGCGGCCCGGACGTACTTCGGCGTGCCCGCCCGGCGGCTCACGCTGCCGCAATCGGCCACGCTCGCGGGGATCCTCACGGCGCCGGAGGCCTACGACCCGATCGACCATCCGTTCGACACGAAGTTCCGCCGGGACTTCGCGCTCGACCGGATGGTCGAGTTCGGATACCTCGACGACGCGCGGGCCGCGAAGCTGAAGCGCCAACCCTGCTGCGGCGTGCCCGTCGAGCAGCAGCAGGGATCCGACGCTCAGATCGAAGCGCCCGGGGACGCGGAGTACTTCGTGCAGTACGTGCGCGAGCGGCTCGCGCGTCGCTACGGCTCCGCGGCCGTCTTCGGCGGTGGCCTCCGCGTGCAGACCACGCTCGATCTCGGCTACCAGGCCGCCGCCGAGCAGGCGATCGAGGAGGCGCTCCCGAGTCCCCAGGACCCGGGCGCTTCGCTCGTCGCGATCGAGCCGGCGACCGGCCACATCCTCGCGATGGCCGGCGGGAGGGACTTCGAGACCTCCCAGCTCAACCTCGCCACGTTCCGAGGCGGGACCGGCCGCCAAGCGGGCTCGGCGTTCAAGGCGTTCACCCTCGCCGAGGCGATGGAGCGCGGGTTCGACCTCGACTCCCAGTGGTACGGGCCGAACACGATCACGATCGACGATCCCGTGTGCGACGGACCGGAGGGGCCCTGGGAGCCGGAGAACGCCGAGGGCGGCGGCGGAACCTACTCGCTGCAGTCCGCGACGGCTCACTCCGTGAACACCGTCTACGCGCAGCTGGTGGTCGAGCTCGGGCCGTCGTCCGTCGTGGACATGGCGCACCGGCTCGGGATCCGCTCCGACCTGCCGGCGGTGTGCGCGATCACCCTCGGCAGCGTCGCCGTGAACCCGACCGAGATGACGAACGCGTACGCCACGCTCGCCGCCCGCGGGATGCGACACCGGCCGAACCCACTCCTGCAGGTGCGATCGGCCGGCGGCAGGATCGATCCCGACGCGGGGCTGCCCAAGGGGAGCCAGGTGCTGGACCAGAACGTCGCCGACCTCGTCACGTACGCCCTCCAGGACGTCGTCGAGTACGGCACCGGGGCGTCGGCCCGGCTGAGCGGGAGCTGGCCGGTCGCCGGCAAGACCGGAACGGCGCAGGACAACGTGGACGCGTGGTTCTGTGGCTACACGGTCCAGATCGCCGCCTGCGTATGGGTCGGGTACCCGAAGGGTCAGATCCCGCTGGAGGACATCCAGGGTGTCTCCGAGGTGTTCGGCGGCACGATCCCCGCCGACATCTGGCGGACGTTCATGGAGGCGGCGATGGAGGGGAAGGACTCGGTCGCGTTCCGCACGCCGTCGTTCACCCGGCAGACCGTGACGCCGTCCGCCGAGGCGCCGATCCCGCCGCCGCCGGAGCCTTCGCCGAGCCCCGAGCCGGAACCGTCGGCGAGCCCGGAGCCGAGTCCTTCACCCTCGTCGCCCCCACCACCCTCGCCGTCCCCGCCCAGCCCGCCGCCGTCGCCGCCGTCGCCGCCGAGCCCGACGAGCGCACCGGCGGCGATGCCGACGAGCGCAACGGCGGTTGTGGCGACCCGCGATCGGGGCGGCTGAGTCGCTAGCGGACGGCGACGGGGGACTCGACCGCCGCGTCCACCGGGAGCGTCGCCACGATCGATGTTCCACGGCCCGGCGTCGAACGGATCACGAACGTGCCGTTCGCCAGTTCCACGCGCTCCCGCATCGACGCGAGCCCCACCCGGCCCTGGCGGAGGAACTCCCTCGTCATCGCGCTGTCGAACCCTCGCCCGTCGTCCTCGACCTCGACCCGCAGGGACGTGGCGGTGGACTCGACGGAGACCACGACGTGCTCGGCCCGCGCGTGCTTCCCGGCGTTCGTCAGGGCCTCCTGCACGACGCGGTACGCGAGGGTCTCGAGGTCCGCGGACAGCGGTCGGGGGAGGGACCCCGCCAGGTCCGTCTCCACCCCCTGCTCCACGCCGAACCGCGTGATCGCCTCCCGGAGGGCCGGCATCAGCCCACGCTCCTCGAGCACGGGGGGACGCAGCCCCGACATCAGCGCCCGGAGGGCGTCCGCCTCGTCGGCGAGCTCCTTGCGCACCTTCGACAGGACGTCGACCCCGCGGTCCACGTCGCCGGCGCCGATCATCAGCAGCGCCGCCTCGAGCGAGAGGGAGGCCGCGGACACGCCCTGCACCGGCCCGTCGTGCAGGTCCCTCGCGACCCGGTTCCGCTCCGCCTCGATCGCCGAGTTCGTCCGGCGCAGTAGGCTGGTCCGGTCCTCGTCCTTCTCCTGCAGGAACTTGAGCAGCGACCGGATCGTCTGGTCCGCCGCCTTCCCCGGCGTCACGTCACGGATCAGGACGAGCCGGCGGGGCGGGTCCGTCGGGATCTCGGAGACGCGCGACTCGAGGTAGAGCGGGGTCCCGTCCGAGCGCTCGAGCTGCGCCTGCCCGGCCGAAGGCAGGTCCGCGAACCTCGCGTCGGCGCCGTCGAGTGACGCGGCGAGTGCCTGCCACCGCTTGCCCGCGACGGTCTCGCGATCGAGGTGGACCATCTGACAGAACGCCTCGTTCGCGCGGACGACCACGTCCTTCTCGTCGAGCTCGACGATCCCGTCCACCGCGGTGTCGAACACGAGTCGCAGGTGCTCCTCGGACCGCTTCAGGGTGTCGGCGGCCTCTCGCTCGCGGTCGAGCGCGGCGTCGGTGTCGGCGAGCGCCGTTTCCTTCTGTTCGAGCGCACGGCGGACCGAATCGGTCGCCTGGGTCACGGTGATCTGGTTCGCGATGATCCGGACCGCGACGACGATCGCCAGGACGCCGATGAACAGTCCCGTCTGCAGCCCGGTGAGTCCACGGTCCTCGCCGACCACCCCCGTGACCAGCAGCGCGGCGCACGCCGCGATCACGGCGGCGCTCGTCAGGATCGGCCGCGCGGACCGCGACGGGTGGGGCAGCTCCGCCGCGGGCCGGATCACGAGGTAGGTCGCCACGACGGCGAGCGGTGACAGCGCGATCCCGAGCTCGACCCACGCGTTCGCCGCCTCGTCGATCGAACTCGTCCACTGGGCGCCGAACGCCAGCACGGCGGCGCCCAGCGCCGCGAAGACGCTGCCGCGCGCGACGTGCGCCCGCGTCGGGACCCAGATCGCGAGGGCCGGGTAGGTGGCGACCAGGAACGCCGTCACGAGGGCGAACGAGACGGCCGCCGCGGACGCCCCGGGGGTCGCGTCGCTCGGGCGGATCAGCACGTACCCGGCGGCGGTCAGCGCGCTCACGATCAGCGCGGCGTCGGTCGCGAGCTCGCGGCGGTCGCGGGATGGGACGTGATGGCGGATCTCGCTCCCGAACCCGGCGACGAGCGTGACCAGCGGGAGGAGGAACAACAGGTGGGCGAATCCGGGCTCGCCCAGCGAGACGAAGAGGAGGCCGATCACCGCCGCGCCGATCAGGAACGTGAACCCGACGGCCCGCGCGCTCCGCGCGACGCGCCCTTCGCGGAGCGACAGCAGGACGACCCCGCTCATGAACCACGCGACCGCGGCGATCAGGTTCACCACGAAGGGGCGCCGCTGCGGATCGTCCGGGGCGGCGAGGTACACGCCGACGATCACGGCCGCGGTCGCGCCGAGCGCGATCGCGGCCAGGGTGCGACGGGGGAACGGGGAGTCGCGCATCTCGGCCCTCAATGATGCCGCGTCGCCGTCGGCGACTCCATCACCCGGTCGTCCGACGCGCTCCACCGAACGGCCTACGACGGGAGGTCCGGGGGTGGCGTGGTTACTCGATCAGGCGCCGACGGAGCGCCTCGGCGACCGCCGCCGTGCGGTCGGACGCGCCGAGCTTCTCGAAGATGTGCTCGAGGTGGGTCTTCACGGTGTCGGGCGAGATGTACAGGCGCTCGGCGATGTCGCGGTTCGTGTGCCCGAACGCGAGCAGTTGGAGGACCTCGATCTCGCGCGCTGTGAGCGTCTCGGCCCGCCGGTCCCGTTCCTTCGCGGTCGACAGCTCCTCGGCCAGCGCGACGACGAGCTGTGGATCGATCACCATGTTCCCGCCGGCGACGAGCCGGACCGTCTGGATCAAGTGCTCCGCGTCGCGCGCCTTGAGGACGTAGCCGCGCGCTCCGGCGCGGACGGCCTCCACCACGAACTGACGATCGTCGTAGGCGGTGAGCATGATCACGCCCACGTTCCCGTGGTTGTCCCGGATCTCTCGGGCCGCCTCGAGCCCGTCCATCTCGGGCATCCGGATGTCGATCAGCGCGATGTCCGGCGACTCCTTGGAGACGAGGTCGAGCAGCTCCTTGCCGTTCGAGGCCTCGCCGACCACCTCGATGCCGTCGGCCATGTCGAGGTACCGGCGGAGTCCCTGCCGGACGAGCGAGTGGTCGTCGGCGATGGCAACCTTGATCGTCACGGCACCTCCGGGTCGTCCGTTCGGTCTCGAGGGTCGGCACATCCTACCCCGGTCACGATGCGCGTTCAGAACGTCGGCACGAGCGCTCGCTAGAAGAGATGCCACCAGTTCACGAACAGCAGCGCGCACACGGCCCAGCCCGCCGCGAGCACGGCCGTTACCAGCACCGAGGGGACCTTCCGCCCGAGGCCGACCCCGGAGAGCCCCCACAGCGCGGGGAACACGACGGCGACGAACCGCGGCATCGAGAGCAACGGCCGACCGGGGAACGGATCGAACAGCGGCAGCGAGAGGCTGAGGACGCCGTAGACGCGCTCGGAGCCTCGCAGGGCCGGGAACGCGAGGACGAGGCCGGCGATCGCGAGCGCCATGATCGACAGGTCGAGGAGCCAGTACGAACGCAACGTCCACGCCAGGTCGATCGCGCTGCCGAGCGAGACCCACGGCGGCTGCAGCTCACGCCCCCACGCTCGCTGGGCGTCGAGCGGGGCCAGCCAGTCGTCGTGCTCCAGTCCCCACCAGGCGAACCACGCGACCGGGGCGAGGGCGATCGCGGCGACGCCGGTGGCGCGCGCGAGGATCGCGCGCGCGCCGTCGGCGCGCCCGGCCACCGCCTCGACCAGGAGCGTGGGGATCAGCAGGATCCCCACGCTCCGCGTGAGCGCCGCGCCGGCGCCGAAGAGCGCCACCCGCGCCCAGCGATCGTGCCGCGCCGCCCGGAACGCGAGCAGCGAGAGGAACAGGAACAGCGACTCCGTGTACGGCGCGAGGAAGAAGATCGCGGTCGGGAAGATCGCGGTCACCACGATCGCTCGCCTCGCGGCGCGTTCGCCGAACGCGTCCGCCGTGAGCGCGAAGAGGGCGAGCAGCGCCCCGAGGAACGCGAGGTTCGAAACGAGGATCGCCGCGAACAGGTCGTCCCCGGGCAGGACCCAGGACACGACCCGGACCGCGAGCGGGTACAGGGGTGAGAAGGCGGCGCTCGCGTCCTCGGTCGACCATCCGCGATCGGCGAGGCGCAGGTACCAGACCGCGTCCTGCCGCTCCGTGGCGTCGATCGCGTTGTGCCACCCGGACGTGGCCGCCGGCCCGGGCCGGCCCGGGACGTCCACGGGATCGCGCGGCTCGATCAGCCCCACCGCGATCACGGAGAGCAGGGACAGGCCGATCCGAGCCGCGAGGAACACGGCGAGGCAGGGTCGGAGCCCGTCGCGGAGGCGCCGCCGTTCCGTCACGGCCGGCGCGCCTCGACGGGCCGGGCGGCCTCCACCCCCTCGATCGGCACCCGTCGGCTCGGTTCGCGGATCCACGCCACCACGCACCACACGAGGACGCCGGCGCGGAGCACGACCGCCGTCTCGAAGACCCACTGGGGCAGCCCTCCCACCCCCGTCTCCTCGCCGAAGAACGAGAAGCGCGTCAGCAGGACCGCGAGGTCCGCGGCCTCGAACGCGAGGAACCCACGGGGGCCCGGGAGGACCAGGACGAGCCAGGGGAGGAGCCACAGGCTGAACTGCGGCGAGTAGACCTTCCCCACGAGGAGGAACGCGACGAGGATCGGGAATGCGAGCTGCCACCGGGGGAAGTCGGGCTCGCGGCGCCGCTTGACCAGCCAGACGCCCGCCACCACGGCGACGAGCAGGACGACCGACCCGAGGTTGACCGCCCACGTGGGCGGACACCACCCGACGTGGCGGCACACGAGGTACCAGCCGCTGTCCCAGTCGGCGGGTCGAGCGCCGTTGAACCGGAAGAACTCCCACCATCCGCGGAGGCCGCCGAGGGCGAAGGGCAGGTTCACCGCCACCCAGGCCGCGGCGGCCGACCACCACAGCACGATCGCGCGGTCGGGCTGCCGGTCGTGGAGCCGCGCCGCCGCGAACGGCACGAGCAGGAGCCCCGGCATCAGCTTCGCCGCCGCGCCGAGCCCGAGCAGCGAACCCGACCAGCCGTCCCGGCGTCGGAAGAACGCGAGCAACGCCGCCGTCGACAGGGCGACGACGAGCAGGTCCCAGTTCACGAACGCCTGCAGCGCGAGCGTCGGGGCGAGCGCGAACCAGAGCGCGCGTCGCGGGTCGATCACGTACAGGCAGCCGGCCGCGATCGCGGCGCAGATCGACAGGAGGATCGCGTTGACCCAGAAGAAGCGCGAGGCGTCACCGTTCGCGAGCCACCCCGCCGCCCGCATCAGGTACATCGTGAGCACCGGGTACTCGTCGCAGTTGTCGGCGGCCGCGACGCACTCGTCGAGGAACGGGAGCCGGCCGCCCGCGAGCTGCTCCGTGCCGAACAGCGGCACGATGTCCGTGTAGCAGAGGAGCCGATACTGCCGACCGTCGGCCCAGTCGCCGCCGGCGCACGGCGCCTTGTGCGCGGCGCCGACCAGCAGCGTTCCGGCGAGGCAGGCGAGGACGAGCCCGAAGCTGATCGCCGCGCCGCCCGCGGTGCCCGTTCCCGCCGGCCTCCCCGGCGCTCGGACCGACTCCTCCGCCGGCTCGCTCACCGACCCTTCCGAGCCGTCGCCGGCGTGGCGGTCCACGCGCCGCATCGTACCGAGGCGCCGCCTCTCCGCTCGCCGCTCCCTCGGAGGGTGACCGTGTGAGCGAACACTCGTAGAGTTCCCGGTCGTGAGGTCGTGGTCGTGAGGTACCGCGTGGAGCAGCTCGCGAGCGCCTGCGACGTGTCGGTCGACACCGTTCGCTACTACCAGTCCCGGGGTCTGCTGCCGCAGCCCGACAAGGAGGGACGGGTGGCCTGGTACGGGACGGAGCACGCGGACCGGATCCGCCGGATCCGCGCGCTCCAGCGGCAGGGGCTGACGCTCGCGGCGATCCGGCGGGTGCTCGACGGGGAGCTGGGGATCGCCGACGCGGGGCTCGCCGCGGCCGTGGCGGCGGAGCGAGGGGAGACGGCCGATGGGGAGCTGCTGACGCTGGCCGCGTTCGCGAGCGCGAGCGGCGTCCCGGCGTCGCTGATCCAGGCCGTCGAGCGCGAGGGGATCCGGATCGGACACCGGGTAGACGGGGAGATCCGCTACACGCCCGGCGACATCGAGCTCGTCCGCACGGCGCTCCGTCTGTTGGACTTCGGGCTACCCCTGGGCGACCTGCTCGGACTGGCCCGGGACGCCGACGAGGCGATGCGAGGGCTGGCGGTGCGAGCCGTCGACCTGTTCGACGAGCACGTCCGCAAGCCGATCCGCGACACGGCCGAGGACGCGGACGCCGCGGGCTCGCGGATGGTCGAGGCGTTCCGGGAGCTGCTGCCGGCCGTGACGACGCTCGTGTCCCATCATTTCCGTCGTGTCCTGCTGGAGGTGGCGGAGCGGCACATCGAGGCGTCGGACGACGTGCCCGAGCCGTCGGCGCACGGCGAGGTGGCGCCGGCCGACCGCGCACGCGCGTGAGCGTCCCGCCCGACCCCGGGCTCCCACAGGGCGAGGAGAAGGCCCGGACGGTCCGCCGCCTGTTCGACACGATCGGTCCGCGGTACGACCTCGTGAACCGCGTGATGACGTTCGGGATGGACGTCGGATGGCGCCGGCGGACGGTCCGCGAGCTCGCCCTTCCCGGCGGCTCGGTCGTGTTCGACCTCGCGTGCGGGACGGGAGACATGTGTCGAGAGCTCGGCGCCGCGGGGTATCGGGCGGTCGGGTTCGACTTCTCCCACGGGATGCTCCGCAACGCGCGGACGGCGGCGCCGCTCGTGGAGGCCGACGTGCTTCGGCTCCCCGTGCGCGAGGCCAGCGCGGACGGGGCGACGTGCGGCTTCGCGCTGCGAAACGTCGTCTCGCTGGACGCCCTGTTCGAGGAGCTCGCGAGGGTGGTTCGGCCCGGCGGCCGGATCTCCCTGCTCGAGACCGGACAGCCGGAGCGGGGGCTCCTGCGGGCGGGGCATCGTCTGTACTTCCGGCGGATCGTCCCCGTGATCGGCGGGCTCCTGTCGGATCGCGACGCGTACGCCTACCTGCCGCGGTCGGTCGCCTACCTGCCGCCGCCGCACGACCTGCTCGGCATGTTCGACGACGCCGGGTTCCCGGACGCTCGGCGGGTGCCGCTCGGCGGGGGCGTCACGCAGCTCTTCGTCGCGACGCGACGATGAGCCGTCGGACGCCGCCCATCCTGGAGAGCAGGGCCGAGCCGCTCGGGACGGCGTTCGATCTGCTCGCCGCGTACCGGCCACCGGGCGTCTTCTTCGAACGCCGCGGCATCGGCGCGGCCGGCTGGATCGGGGCCGCGAGGCTGACGTTCGGGAGTGAGGACCTGGCCGATCTGTCCGACGTGGTGGAACTCCTCCGAACGGCAGTCACCGGGCGAGACGCGTCGCCCGTCGCCGCGGGCGCCATCGCGTTCGGCGGCGACCGGGGGCCCCACGAGCTCGTCGTGCCGCGACGGTCCGTCCGGCGGGACCTCGACGGACGGACCTGGCGCGTCGACACGAACCTCGCAGGCGGGCCCGACGAGGCTCCGCCGCCGTTCGATCGGGTCGCCGGCGGAGCGCCGCACGAGCCGTTCCGGGACGTGCAGATCACGGAGATCCCGACCTCGGACGGGTACGAGCGCGCCGTCGCGTCGGCCGTCGACGCGGTGCGGGAGACGGAGCTCCGGAAGGTCGTGCTCGCCCGGACGGTCGAGGTCGATGCCGGCCGGACCCTCGACCCCCGCGCGCTCGTGCATCGGCTCCGGGCCGTCGACCCCGACGCGTACACCTTCGCGGCGCCCACGGACGACGGCGTGATCGTCGGAGCCTCGCCCGAGCTGCTCGTGTCGAGGCACGGCCGCGAGGTTCGATCGAATCCGCTCGCGGGCTCGGCGTCCAGATCCGGGGACCGCGACGAGGACCGGGCGAGCGCCGAAGCGCTGGCCGCCTCCTCCAAGGACAGGGAGGAGCACGTGATCGTCGTGGAGGCGGTGGCGGAGGTCCTGGGACCGTTCTGCGAGGACCTCCGGTGGGATCTCGAGCCGGTGCTCCGGGGGACGCCGAACGTGTGGCACCTCTCGACGTCCTTCGAGGGCGTGCTCCGTGACCCGCCCCCCTCGTCGCTCGACCTCGTCGCTGCGCTGCATCCCACGCCCGCCGTCGCGGGCACCCCGATCGAGGCCGCGCTGGCGACCATCGACCAGCTGGAGCCGTTCTCCCGCGGCCGCTACGCCGGTCCGGTCGGCTGGGTCGACGCGAACGGCGACGGCGACTGGGCGATCGCGCTGCGATGCGCGGAGCTCGTCGGCGACCGAGCCACGCTCTACGCGGGCGCCGGCATCGTCGCCGGCTCGGACCCCGAGGCCGAGCTCGCCGAGACCGAACGGAAGTTCCAGGCGTTCCTCGACGCGCTGCGCTGGGGTTAGTCCGCGAGCGCCTCGTCGGGTCCGAGGTCGAGGACGAGGGGTTCGTCGCGGGGCTCGAACCCGCCCCGCCCGTAGAAGGGCCGGGAGCGTTCGGTGGGCCACACGATCACGAAGGAGTACCCCTCGTCCCGGCACCAGGACGTGACGTGGTCCAGCAGGGTCGCGCCCAGGCCGCCGTCGCGCCGCTCCGGCGCCACGTAGACGTTCGTCAGGTAGCCCATCGGCCCGGCGCGCTTCCCGGGGATCGGCACGCGTGGCACGGTCTGCAGCCACATCGCCCCGACGAGGCGACCGCGCGCCCGTGCCACCCAGCATCGCCACTCGCCCGAGACGAGCGCCTCGGTCGCGAAGGCGGCGAACCGCTCTCGATAGGCCTCGGGCGCTTCGGTCGGGAGGCCCTGGTACTCGGCGTACAGACCCCAGCGCAGCTCGGCGAGCGCGGATACGTCGTCCTGACCGGCGAGGTCGATCGTCACGTCCGTCATCGACCGGCCACCGCCCGATCGACCGCGTCCTGCAGTTCGCGGCGCCGACGGAGACCCAGCTCCGCGTCGACCACGACCTCGACGACGCGAACGCCGCCGGCGCCGGCGGTCCGGTCCAGCGCGGGCAGCACGTCCGACGCCCGGTCGATCCGCTCGTGGCCGGCGCCGGCGGCGGCGCACAACCGGCCGATGTCGACGCCGTGCGGGGTCACGAACAGGGCGCGATGCTCGGGGAGGTCGAGCTGGGGGAGCAGTGAGAACACGTGGCCGCCGCCATTGTTCACGACGACGGTCGTGAGGTCGATCCGACCGCCGCCGTTCCACAGGAGGGCGCCGGCGTCGTGCAGCAGGGACAGATCGCCGATCAGCGCGACGGTCGGGCCACGCCGCGCGGCGGCGATGCCGAGGGCCGTCGAGACGAGTCCGTCGATCCCGCTCGCGCCGCGGTTCGCGAGCACGGTGAGGCCGCTCCGCGGCGCCATCGCGAGGTCGAGATCGCGGACCGGCGTGGAGTTGCCCACGAAGAGCAGCCCGCCCTCGGGTATCCACGATGCGACGTCGCGCGCGATCCTCGGCTCGAACGGTTCGCCCCAGGAGTCCAGCAGCCGGTCGACCGTGGCGCGGGCGAGCTCGTCCGCGGCCCCCCACGCCTCGGTCCATCCCGTCGGCGCGGGTTCGATCCTCCCGGCCCAGCGTTCCTCGATGCCCTCCGGGGCATGCTCGCCCGTCAGGGCGATCCCGACGCTGCCGGGGACGACGGGATGCCGCCCGACGACGGACGTCAGGGCGTCGGGATCGACCGCGAGCCGCCACGTCGCGAGCCGGTCCGGATCGGGATCGAGGTGCCAGCGATCGGCGACCACCAGCCGCTCCGCGGAGGCCAGGAACCGGAGCGTCGCTCGACCGGTGGGTGCCGCGCCGAGCTGGATCGCGACGTCCGCCGGATGCGCCCGGGCCCAGGCGCCCGAGAGCAAGGCCTGTCCCGCGGAGAGCGACCCGTCCGGGACGCGCGAGCCGGACGTCGGCTCGGCGAGGACCGGCCAGCCGAGCAGCCGGGACCAGATCTCGGTGTCGGCGGAGAGCGAGGTGGGCAGCCCACCGACGACGAGCGCGCCCTTGGCCCCGGAGACCAGGGCGACGAACCGGTCGATCTCGTCCGGATCCAGCGCCGCGGACGGGCGCTCGTCGCCACCGACCTGCTCATCCCGCGGGATCGCAGGCTGGACGCCCACCGAGGGCGTGAGCGGCTCCTCGAACGGGCAGTTCAGGTGGACCGGGCCGATCGGGTCTCCCGCCATCGCCTCGAGCGCCTCCCGTCCCGCCTGTCGCCACCACGCCTCCTGGCCCACGGCGGTGGGAACGGGCAGGTCGAGCGACGCCCGGACGTAGCCACCGAAGAGCTCCGGCTGGACGATCGTCTGATTCGCGCCCGTGCCGCGGAGGCGAGGCGGCCGATCGGCCGTCAGGAGCACGAGGGGAACGCGCGACTGGGACGCCTCGACGACGGCCGGGAGGAGCTCGGCGACCGCGGTTCCGCTCGTGCACGCGACGATCACGGGACGTCCCGTCGCCTTCGCGACCCCCAGCGCGAAGAACGCGCCCGAGCGCTCATCGAGGTGCACGTGGAGACGAACGCCCGGGTGGCGTGCGAGCGCCAGGGCGAGCGGGGTGGAGCGGGAGCCGGGCGACAACGACGCGTGCGCGACGCCGCCGGCGACGAGCCCGTCGACGAGCGCCGTCGCGCACGCGAGCGAGACGTCGCCGGGGCCCACGGCCGTCTCCACTAGGCTGCCGCCCGGTCCAGCACGAGCCCGAGCGCGAGCAGCGAGCCCGTGGCCGCGTGCGCGGCCGCGGTCCCGGTGAGGACCGGGATCAGGTCCCGTCCGGTCGCGCTCCCCACCGCCTGCATCGGTCGGATCGAGACGACCCAGCCGGCGAGCCCGAGGAGTCCCCACTGCGTGAGGCCGGCGTCCTCGTCGATGAGGAAGACGACCACGCCCAGGACGATCGTCGCGAACGCTCCCACGACGCACGCGCGGTAGAGGGTCCTGGTCCGCGCGTCCCCGAGGCGAACGGCGAGCGTCCGCTTCCCGGCCTGGGCGTCGGTGGAGATGTCGCGGAGGTTGTTCGCCACGAGGATCGCCACGGCGAGCAGGCCGACCACGGTCCCGCACCACCACGCCGACGCGGGCACGGACGCGTCCATGACGAACGCCGTCCCGCACGTCGCCATCAGCCCGAAGAAGACGAACACCATCACCTCACCCAGCCCGAGCCCGGCGTAGGGTCGAGGTCCACCGCTGTAGGCGAACGCCGCCACGAGCGCGAGCGCGCCGACGAACAGGACGAGCGCCGGCTCGGTGACGAGCGCGAGCGCGAGGCCCGCGACGCCGGCCACGAAGATCGAGAGGAGCGCGGCCGTCAGGACCGCGGCCGGCGAGGCGAGACCGCCGGCCACGAGCCGCGGCGGGCCGACCCGGTCGGCCCGGTCGACGCCCCGGAGGCCGTCGAAGTAGTCGTTCGCGTAGTTCACCCCGACCTGGAGGCCGAGCGCGACGAGCACCGCGGCGACGAACCGCCACGCGACGAACGTGTCGGCCGCCGCGGCGCCGACGAGGACGGGCACGACCCCCGCGCCGAGCGTGCGCGGACGCGCGCCGGCGACCCAGACGTTCACGGGCGCTTCGGGAACCGGGAGAAGTCCGGGGCCCGCTTCTCGACGTAGGCATCCCGGCCCTCCTGCGCCTCCTCGCTCATGTAATAGAGGAGCGTGGCGTCGCCGGCGAGCTGCTGCACGCCGGCGAGGCCGTCGATCCCCGCGTGGGCGCCCGCCTTCAGCAGACGGAGCGCGAGCGGCGAGAACGCCAGCATCTCCGTCGCCCACCGCACCGTCTCCTCCTCGAGCTCCTCCACCGGCACGACGGCGTTCACGAGACCCCACGACAGGGCCGTCGCGGCGTCGTACTGGCGACAGAGGAACCAGACCTCCTTCGCGCGCTTCTCCCCGATCTGGCGCGCGAGCAGCCCGATGCCGTATCCGCCGTCGAACGAGCCCACGCGCGGTCCCGCCTGCCCGAACCGGGCGTTGTCGGCGGCGATCGTGAGGTCGCAGCAGAGGTGCAGCACGTGTCCGCCGCCGATCGCGTACCCGGCCACCATCGCGATCACGGGTTTGGGGAGCCGCCGGATCTGGATCTGCAGGTCGAGGACGTTCAGGCGGCCGATCCCGCGCTCGTCGACGTAGCCGTCGTCACCACGGACGCCCTGGTCCCCGCCCGAGGAGAAGGCCAGGGGGCCCTCGCCGGTCAGCACCACGACCCCGACGGAGGGGTCGTCGCGAGCCAGGTCGAACGCGGTGATCAGCTCCGCCGTCGTGAGCGGTCGGAACGCGTTGCGCACCTCGGGACGGGCGATCGTGATCCTCGCGATCCCCGCCGCGGTCTCGTACCGGATGTCGGTGAACGCGGCCGCCGCACCGTCGGTGGACCGCCAGTCGAGGGCCGGCCTGATCTCGCGCGTGTCGTCCATGTGACCGTCGACTCCGAGAGCGGTTGCTCGAACGGTTGGCTAGCCTACCCGACGAGCTGCGGCCGGAGCGATGCCGGGGAGGCGGAGATGGCGACCGAGGAGCTGGTGGTGATCGATCTGCCGCCCGGTCCCGCCTGGGTCGATCTCGTGACCCGCCTCTGGCTCGAGGAGGTCCCGTTCCTGCCCCTCGACCACCGGCTGTCGGAGCGGGAGCGGCGGGAGATCGTCGACCGCGCGCGGCCGCACTTCGTCCACGACGCCGGCGGGGAGACGCTGCTCGCGGACGCGGTCCCCGTGACGCCCGGCGTGGCGATCGTGATGCCGACGTCGGGGACGGCGGGCGAGCCGAAGCTCGTCGAGCTGCACCGCGTCGCGGTCGTCGTGGCCGTGACGCGGTCGGCGAAGCGGCTCGGCGCCACGCCGGGTGCGCCGTGGATCTGTCCGCTCACCCCCGCGCACATCGGCGGCCTGCTCGTGCTGCTGCGGGCGGCGATCCTCGGCACGCCCGTCACGATGCACGAGCGGTTCGACCCCGAGCGACTCGTCTACGACGGCGAGGGGGCGGCGTTCGTCTCCGTCGTGCCGCTGATGGTGCGGCGCCTCGTGGAGGCCGATCTCGGCCTCCACGGCCTCACGCTCCTGGTGGGCGGGGACGGGATCGACGCCGACACGTCGGACGCCGCGCGGGCGCGCGGCGCCCGCCTCGTCACCACCTACGGACTGACCGAGACGTGCGGCGGGTTCACGTACGACGGCGTGCCGCTCGACGGCACCGACGTCCGGATCGGAGACGGGACGATCGAGGTCGCGGGGACCACGTTGATGGAGGGCTACCGGCTGGACCCGGCCGCCACCGGCGCCGCGTTCACGACCGACGGCTGGCTCCGCACCGGTGACCTCGGTGCGATCGACGACGGTGGTCGTCTCGTCGTTCACGGGCGAGCGGACCACGCGATCGTGACGGGTGCCGAGAAGGTGTGGCCCGAGGAGGTCGAACGCGTCCTCGCGACGCATCCGATGATCGCGGACGTCGCCGTCGCGGGACGGCCGGATCCCGAGTGGGGCGCCCACGTCAGCGCGTTCGTCGTGCCGGTCGACGTGGGTTCCCCGCCCTCCCTGGAGGAGCTCCGGCGGCACGCCGCCGGGCGGCTCGCGAGGTTCAAGCTCCCGCGCGAGCTGCAGCTGGTCCCGACGATCCCGCGGACCTCGACGGGGAAGGTGCGCCGCCGCGAGCTCCGCTGACGTGAAAAGGCCCGAGTCCGGGAGGGGTGGACTCGGGCCTTTCTCGGGGAGCTCCCCGAGGCCATCGAGGGGGACGGCCTCACGCGTCCACGGGACGCGGGTCACCCCACCAGCAGATTCGACGTTCCGGGCGCGAGACTTGAGCCCTGCCGGGCAGGAGTTCCCACCGTCGTCAGACCACGATCGCGCCGTGCTTCACGGCGAACGCCACCGCCTCGAGCTTCGAGTGCACGCGGAGCTTCCCGAGGATGTTCCGGACGTGGGTCTGGACGGTCTGGGGACTGATGAAGAGCTTCTGGGCGATCCCGTCGTTCCGCATCCCCTCGGCGAGCAGCTGCAGGATCTCCCGCTCACGGTCCGTGAGGTCGTCCAGGAGCATCGTGGCCTCGCGGCGCTCCTCTCGTTCCCGAGCCACCTGCGCGAGCAGCCGGGTGAGGGTCGCGGGGTCGATGAGGACCTCGCCCTCGGCCGCGGCCTTGGCCGCGGCCAGGACCTCCTCCGCCGCCTCGCCCTTGCCGAGGAACCCCGAGGCGCCCGCCTCGACCGCCTCCACGAGGAGGCGGTCCTCGTCGTGTGCCGTGATGATCACGACCTTCGTCGCGGGGGAGATCTCCTTGATCCTGCGCGTCGCCTCGATCCCCGACATCCCGCCCTTGAACACGATGTCCATCAGCACGACGTCCGGGAGATGCTCGGAGGAGAGCTCGATCGCGGTCTCGGGATCGTGGACGGGCGGGGCGACGAGCTGGAGCCCGTCGTCGAGGCCGACGACGGTCGCGAGCGCATCGGTCAAGACCTTGTGGTCGTCGCAGATCAGCAGCGTGGTCACCCGTCGCCCGCCTTCCGCCCCTCCGCAGGGACCCGGACGGTGAGCATCGTACCCCCGGTCGGCGGGGCCACGATCGAAGCGTCGCCCCCGTGTCCGCGGGCGATCGCTCTCGTGATGAACAGGCCCAGGCCCGCTCCGGGTCGATCCTCGTAGCCGGCGGGACGCCACCGAGCGAACCGTTCGAACACCGCCTCGTGCTCCCCGGCGGGGACCCCCGGCCCTCGATCGACGACCTCGATCACCGCGTCGTCGCCCTCCCGCCGGACGCGCACGACGATCGGCGCGTCCGGCGGCGAGTACGCGGCGGCGTTGTCGATCAGCTCCCGGACGGCGACGCCCAGGCGGCTCGCGTCGATCCGGGACGTCACCTCGTCGTCCGCGTCGAGCTCGAGCGGATGCGTCCCGACGTCGGCGGCCTCAGCCACGGTCCGGACGAGGGAGGCGACGTCTGCGGTTCGCCGCTCGAACGACACGGCGCCGGCGTCGAGCCTGAGCGCGAGGGCGACCTCCTCGACCACCCGCTCGAGCCGATCCGCCTCCTGGCGGATCAGCTCGAGGAACTCCCGCCGCTCCGCGTCGTCGAGGCCGTCGTAGTGCGAGAGGGTCGTCCCCGCGAGCCCGCGGAGCGTGGACGCGGGGCCGCGGATCTCGTGGACGAGCCTGGCGACCAGCTCCGCCCGCTCCCGCGGGGAGCGATCGCCCTGCGTCGATGCCGTCACCCCGCGAGTCTAGGAATAGGAGTGCTCCTCGTCGGGGAAGGTGCCCTCCTCGACGTCGCGGACGAAGTCCCGGGCGGCGTCGGCGATCGTCCCGCGCAGGTCGGCGTACTTCTTCGAGAGCTTCGGGACGCGATCGTTGATGCCGAGGAGATCGTGGATCACCAGGACCTGGGCGTCGCACGCCGGGCCCGCGCCGATCCCGATCGTGGGGATCTCGAGCGACCGCGTGATCTCCGCCGCGAGCTCTGCCGGCACCGCCTCGAGCACGATCGAGAACGCGCCCGCCTTCTCGAGCTGCGCCGACTGCTCCAGCAGGACGTGCGCGGCCTCGCCGCGTCCCTGCACCCGGTAGCCGCCCATCGCGTGGACGGATTGCGGGGTCAGGCCGACGTGCGCCATCACCGGGATCCCGATGTCGACCAGGCGGTGCACGAGGTCCAGGTGCGGACCCTCGAGCTTCACGGCCTGGGCCCCGCCCTCCTTCACGAGGCGGCCGGCGTTGCGGATCCCGTCCTCGAGGGAGACCTGGTACGACAGGAACGGGAGGTCGCCGACCACCATCGCGCGCTCGACCCCTCGGACCACCGCGCGGGTGTGGTGCAGCATCTCTTCCATCGTGACCGGGAGCGTGTCCGCGTAGCCGAGGACGTTGTTGCCGAGGGAGTCCCCGACCAGCAGGACGGGGACGCCGACGCGGTCGAGGATCTGCGCGGTGGGGAAGTCGTAGGCGGTGAGCATCGTGAACCGACGCCCCGCCGCCTTCCACGCCTTCAGGTCGTGGACGGTGGTCATCGCTCGCGCCTCCTTGAGGATCGTCCCGGCGAAGTGCACGGCTGTTCGGACGAGTCTACCCGAGGCGACATGTCCGACCCGGCTGCTACGGTCCGTCGAGGTCCCGTACACTGCTGGGCGACCCTCAGGACTTCCTGCTCCCCTTCGAGGGGGGCCGTCCAGACCAGAGGAGGTGGGGTTTGAGGGAGTACGAGTGCATGCTCATCTTGCCCGCGGAGGCCGACGAGGCCACGGTGGGCACCGCGACGGAGCGGATCTCCGCCACCGCCGCCAAGCACGGCGGTGAGGTCCGCAACATCGAGCGCTGGGGCCGGCGTCGCCTCGCGTACGAGATCGATCACCGCGGCGAGGGGTACTACGTCGTCGTGACGTTCTCGGGCGAGCCGGCGGCGCAGCTCGAGCTCGAGCGCGCCCTGAACCTCGCGGACGAGGTCGTGCGGCACAAGATCCTCGTCCTGCCGCCCACGCGGAAGGAACGAGACAAGCAGCTGGCAACTTCCCCCGCCTCCGCCAGCGGCGGAGACGCGACACCCCAAGGGGAGTGAACGAACCATGGCGACGGACAACCAAGTCACGCTGGTCGGCAACCTGACCGACGACCCGGAGCTCCGGTACACGCCCAACGGCGCGGCGGTCTGCAAGCTGCGGATGGCCGTGAACCGGCGCTACCAGGACCAGAGCGGCCAGTGGAAGGACGGCGAAACGTCGTACTTCACGGTGAACGCGTGGCGCACGCTCGCGGAGAACGCCGCCGAGTCGCTGACCCGCGGGACCCGCGTGATCGTGGCGGGTCGGCTGAACTACCGCACCTGGGAGAACCAGGACGGCGACAAGCGCTCGGCGATCGAGGTCGAGGCGGACGAGGTCGCGCCGAGCCTGAAGTGGGCGACGGCCGCCGTGACGCGGCAGTCCCGGTCGAGCGGCGCGTCCAGCTCGGGCGACTGGGGCGAGCGGGTCGCGGCGCCGGTCGGCGGCGGGGCCGAACAGGAGGAGTCTCCGATCGATGCCGGGTAGGGGCGGACCGAAGGACCGGGGGCCCAAGCGCCGCCGCGAGAAGGACGACAAGGGCTGGCAGAAGCGCGGCAAGCGCAAGTTCTGCCAGTTCTGCAAGGACAAGGTCGACCGGGTCGACTACAAGGACGTGATCACCCTGCGCAAGTTCGTGTCCGAGCGCGGCAAGATCAGGGCGCGGCGCGTGACCGGCAACTGCGTGCAGCACCAGCGCGACGTGGCGTCGGCCGTCAAGAGCGCCCGCGAGATGGCGCTGCTGCCGTATTCGAGCAGGTAGGGCGATCGTGAAAGTCATCCTGCAGAGGTCGGTGGAGCGACTGGGCGATCCCGGCGACGTCGCCGACGTTGCCGACGGGTACGCCCGCAACTACCTGATCCCTCGCGGCTTGGCCGTGCGGGCGGAGAAGGGGATGGTTCGCCACGCCGAGAGCCTGAAGCGGTCGCACGAGGCCCGCACCGAGGCGCGCAAGGGCGAGCTCGAGGCCCTCGCCGGTCGCCTGAGCCAGTCGCCGGTCCTCGTGACGGCGCGGGCCGGGGACGAGGGGCGTCTGTTCGGATCGGTGACGGCCGCGGACGTGGCCGAGGCCCTCTCGGCCCAGGTCGGCGTCCAGGTCGACCGCAAGGACGTGCATCTCGAGGAACCGATCCGGTCGGTCGGGACCCACGAGGTGCGGGTCCACCTCCATCCGGAGGTGGATCCCGTGGTCACGGTGGAGGTCCAGGCCCAGTAGCGGTCGGTCCGTGTGGCTTGCGGGGCAGGCCACACGGACCCTCCCTCTCACCGCCCTGCGAACGCGCGTTCGCTCGCTGTCTCAGGAGCCCTCCATCGCAGGGCATCCGAGCGTGTCCCTGGAGATACGCACACTCTTCCACATGTTGTCCACCGTGCGAAGCCGCAGGTCGCGGACGGAGTGACAGGAAACATCCAGATGCGACCTGCGCGGGAGCAATCCACATCCGTTCTCCACTATGCGTCCGCCACGACCCGGCGTAGCGTCGCCGGTTCGGAGACCGGGACACGAGACAGGGGGTAAGCGGGATCGTCCGCACGGCCGACGACGTCGTCCGCCTTCCACGGAACGGGGACCACCGCATCCCGCCTCACAACGTCGAGGCGGAGGCGGCCGCCCTCGGATCGATGATGCTGTCGGCCGAGGCCATCGCCGACGTCGTCGAGCTCCTGCAGGCCGAGGACTTCTACCGATCGGTGAACGGTCGGATCTTCGAGGTGCTCCGCGAGCTCTACGCGCGCGGGGAGCCCGTCGATCAGCTGTCCGCCGTGGAGGCCCTCCGGCGGAAGGGACGACTCGACGAGGTCGGCGGCCCTCTGTACATCCGGGACCTCGCCGACCAGGTCCCCACCCCGGCCTCCGCCGCGCACTACGCGCGGATCGTCGCGCAGGCCGCCCTGCTCAGGAGACTGATCGGGGCGGCCGCCGACGTCATGGACATGGCCTACGCGGCACCCGAGGATCCCGAGGCCGTCGCCGACGCGGCGGAGCAGCGGATCTACGACGTGGCCCGTCGGGACGATCGTGACGAGATCGCGACGCTCCGGGAGCTGATCGACGGCGCGATGGTGGAGCTCGAGCAGATCCAACACCGCGAGGCGGCCTACACGGGGCTCCCCACCGGCTTCCGCGACCTCGACGAGCTGACGTCCGGCCTCCAGCCAGGCAACCTCGTGATCGTGGCCGCCCGACCCGGGATCGGCAAGTCCTCGCTCGCGATCAACATCGCGCACAACGTCGCCGTGGAGGGCGGGTCGGTGGCGGTGTTCTCGCTCGAGATGTCGCGGCACGAGGTCGGGATGCGGATGCTCTGCTCGGCTGCCCGTGTCCCGTGGGACCGGATCCGCGCCAAGAGGGTCGGCCCCGACGATTGGGTCCGGGTCGTCCAAGCCGCCGAGCGCCTCCACGACGCGCCTCTGTCGATCGTGGACTCCGGCAACGTCAACATCGTCGACGTCCGCGCGAAAGCCCGGCGGATGAAGAGCAGCCGACAAGGCCTCGCGCTCATCATCGTCGACTATCTCCAGCTGATGACGTCGGCCGCGGTCCGGCGTCCGGACAACCGCCAGCAGGAGGTCGCCGAGATCAGTCGGTCGCTCAAGCTGCTGGCCAAGGAGCTGCACATCCCCGTGCTCGCGCTCTCGCAGCTGAACCGCAACCCGGAGACGCGCGCCGACAAGCGCCCCCAGCTGTCGGATCTCCGCGAGAGCGGTTCGCTCGAGCAGGACTCCGACGTCGTCGCGTTCATCCATCGGGACGACTCCGACCCAGAGAAGAAGAGGGAGGCGGAGCTGATCCTCGCGAAGCACCGCAACGGCCCCACCGGCTCGATCAAGCTGAGCTTCGAGCCGTCCCTCACGCAGTTCCGCAACGCGACCCGCGGCGACGCCCCGGCGTGACCGAGCCGGCCCGGCCGGCGGCGCTCAGGCGCCACGCCCGCACCGTGCTCGCGCGGCTCCGCAAGCGGTTCGGCGATCTGCTGCCTCCGCGCCGCTCCGATCCGCTCGAGGGGCTGATCCTGACCGTGCTGTCCCAGCACACGAGCGACGTGAACGCGGAGCGCTCGTTCCGAGCGCTCCGCGAGGCGTTCCCGACGTGGGACGCGGTGGTCGCGGCGCCCGCCCGGGCGGTCGCGGACGCGATCCGCTCGGGGGGACTGGCCGAGACGAAAGCCCCCAGGATCCAGGCGATCCTCGGGGAGATCCACGAACGCGGAGGCCGTTACGACCTCTCGTACCTGCGCGACCTGGGGGACGACGATGCGCGATCGGAGCTGCTGTCACTGCCGGGCGTGGGACCGAAGACGGCGGCCGTCGTGCTGTCGTTCTCCCTCGATCGCGACGCGATGCCGGTGGACACCCACGTGCACCGCGTCACGAGGCGGCTCGGCTGGCTGCCGCCGAAGGCGTCGGCGGAGAGGGCCGATCGCCTGCTCCACGAGCTGATCCCGGAGGGGATGCGAACGGAGCTCCACGTGGCGCTGATCCGCCTCGGGCGAGAGATCTGCAAGGCGCCCACGCCACGCTGCCACGTGTGCCCGCTGAAGGACATCTGCCCGACCGCGCCGCGCTATCTCGGTGAGAGGCCGGTGTCGAGCCGTACGCTTCGCGGGAAGTGACCGGGAGCTTCAACTTCGAGATCGTCGACGCCGTTGACTACGAGGAGCTGCGGCCGGGCTATGCGCCCGAGGCGGTGGCATGGGTCGTGGAGCAAGGTCGCCTCCGACGGGAGTCGGTGGTGCTTGACCTGGCCGCCGGTACCGGTCAGCTGTCGAGGCAACTCACGGGGCTGGATCTCGAAGTTGTTGCCGTGGAGCCCGCGTCCAACATGCGCGCGATCCTCGAGGATCGGGTCCCGTCGGTTCGCGCGGTGGATGTGGCCGCGGAGGCGCTTCCCTTCGAGAGCGGTTCCGTCGATGGAGTCGTCGTCGGTAACGCGTTCCACCACTTCGACCGCGATGCGGCGTTCGCCGAGCTCCGACGGGTCCTCCGTCCGCGTGGTGTCCTGGCTCTGTTCTGGGCGTGGCCCCTCGAGGAGGAGCAGCGATCGATCCCCGGGATCGAGGAGATCTACGAGGTCGTCGAGCGGGCTCGGGAAGCGTCCGAGATCATCGCCGCGTATCGGTCCTGGTCCGAACCACCAGATGTCGAGGAGGGATTCGAGCCGTTCACGCGTCGCGAGTTCCCGCACCTCCATGTCCTTCCGTCCGCGCGACTCGCGGCCCTGTACGCGACATCGAGCGACGTTGCTTCCCTTCCCGAGGGGGTGCGGAACACCCTGCTCGAACGGATCCGGGACATCGCACGGCACCTCCCTGAGACGCTCGAGCTCCCGTCCAGGACGGTGGTCGACGTGACACGAAAGGCACGCTTGGGGTCCTGCGGCGATCGATCGATCTGAGAGCGGGTGAGGGGAATCGAACCCCCGTTTCGAGCTTGGGAAGCTCGCGTTCTGCCATTGAACCACACCCGCGCGGACGCCCAGTCTAGACGAGGTCCGGCAGGCGCCACCCGGTTCCCAGCGTGCGCCACCCACCTGCTACCGTGCGCCTCCCATGGGGGAGCCCGACCCGGATCTCTGGCCCCGCACCCTCCAGCGACTCGTCGCCCACGAGGCGCTCAGCGCGGACGAGGCCGCCGCGGCGATGCGCGCGATCATGTCCGGAGACGTCACCCCCGGGCAGGTCGGCGGGTTCCTGATGGCGCTTCGCACCAAGGGCGAGACCGTCGACGAGCTCGACGGGCTCGCCCGGACCGCGCTGGAGTTCGCGAACCCCGTGACTCCGCCCGCGCCCGTCCTCGACACGTGCGGTACGGGGGGCGATCGGGCCGGCACGATCAACGTCTCGACGATCGCGGCGATCGTCGTGGCCGGCGCCGGTGCCCCGGTGGCGAAGCACGGGAACCGCGCCGCGTCGAGCCGCTGTGGCTCGGCCGACCTCCTCGAGGCTCTCGGCGTGCGGATCGATCTGGACGCGGCCGGGGTCGAGCGATGCCTGGCGGCGGTCGGGATCGGGTTCATGTTCGCGCCCGTCTTCCACCCGGCGTTCGGTCACGCCGGCCCGGTCCGTCGCGAGCTGCGCGTGCCGACCACGCTCAACTTCCTGGGGCCTCTCACGAACCCGGCGCACCCCGCGACGCAGGTGGTCGGCGTCTCCGACGAGCGGATGCTGCCATTGATGGCCGAGGTGCTCGCCCGTCGCGGGACGCGCGCGGCGCTCTTCCGCGGCGAGGACGGCCTGGACGAGCTCACGACGAACGGCGCGTCGGTGGTCTTGGACGTCCGGGACGGCGAGGTTCGAGAGTCCCGGCTCGATCCCACGACGCTCGGGCTGGCACGGGCGACGGCGGACGAGCTGCGCGGTGGGGACGCGGGCGAGGCCGCGCGCGTCGCCCGGGAGATCCTCGAAGGCGCCGCCGGCCCGAAGCGGGACGTGGTCGTGCTGAACGCCGGGGCCGCGCTCGAGGTCGCCGGCGTCACCGACGACCTCGAAGACGGCCTCGGGCTCGCGGCCGCCTCGATCGACGAGGGGAGGGCGGCTGGCACGCTCGAGCGATGGATCGCGGTCTCGAACGATGAGCTCGCGTGAAGCGCGACCCCGCTCAGGGTCGGTCGACGACCTCCGGTAGCATCGAGCGATGATCCTGTCCGACCGCACGATCCGGGAGGAGGTCGATGCCGGTCGCATCGTGATCGACCCGTTCGATCCGGCGTGCGTCCAGCCGTCCTCCGTGGACCTGCACGTGGACGCCGAGTTCCGCGTCTTCGCGAACTCGCGCTACCCCTACATCGACGTGAAGCAGGAGCAGCCGGACCTCACGGAACTGGTCGAGACGAAGCCGGACGAGGCGTTCATCCTGCATCCGGGCGAGTTCGTGCTCGGCTCGACGCAGGAGCGGGTCGCACTGCCCGATGACCTCGTGGCGCGGCTCGAGGGCAAGTCGTCGCTCGGCCGGCTCGGGCTCCTGATCCACTCGACGGCCGGGTACGTGGATCCGGGCTGGGACGGCTACCTGACGCTCGAGCTCTCGAACGTCGCCAACCTGCCGATCACGCTCTACCCCGGGATGAAGATCGGCCAGATCTCCTTCTTCCGGCTCACGACGGCCGCCGACACCCCGTACGGACGGGCCGGCAACAAGTACCAGGGCCAGCGTGGTCCGACGGCCAGTCGCTTCTTCGAGGATTTCCGGACCGAGCCCCGGCCCTAGTCCGCGACGAGCGCCCCCGGGATCGGCCCCACGCCCATCTGCACCGCCATCATCGCGGCCTGCGTCCGGTTCGTGACGCCGAGCTTGCGGAAGATCGCGGCGAGATGGGCCTTCACCGTCTTCTCCGAGAGGTACAGCCGCTGCGCGATGTCGCGGTTCGCGCGGCCCTCGGCCAGGAGCGTCAGGATGTCGTGCTCCCGCTGGGTCAGGTTGTACTCGCCTCGGCGTCCGTTCCCTGGTCCGTGGTCCTTGCCCGATGCTTCGTGCTCCTCGAACAGGTTCTGGATCACCCGCGGGGACAGGACGTTGCCGCTGCCCGACATCGCGACGTTGATCGCCTGGGACAGGTCCTCCGGCGTCGCGTCCTTCAGCAGGTAGCCGGCCGCGCCGTCCGCGAGCGCGCGCTTCACGTACGGCGCGTTGTCGTACGTGGAGAGCATGATCACGGGCATGTCGGGACTGTCCGCCTTCAGCGTGCGCAGGAGCTCCAGACCGTCCAGGTCCGGCATCCGCACGTCCACGAGCGCCAGGTCGACGTCCGGGCTCGCCTGCACCTGCTCGAGCGCGGCCGCGGCGCTTTCCGCCTCGAGCACCTCTGCATCCGGGAACCCTTCCTTCACGACGTAGTGCATGCCACGACGCACCAGCGCGTGGTCGTCAACGATCAGGATCTTCATCCTTCATCACCTCGCCCTCCGACGGGGAGCACGGCGACCACGCGGGTGCCGTTCCCGGGCTTCGATTCGATCTCGATGGTGCCGCCGATCCGTTCGGCTCGGTCCCGCATCAGGCGCAGACCGAAGTGGGGATCGTCGTCCACGGCGGCGCCGACGATGCCGACGCCACGGTCCTCGACCTCGATCCGGAGCTCGTCGACGCCGACGCGGATCCGGACGGACACCTCGGGCGAGCCGGCGTGCTTCGCCGCGTTCGCGAGTGCCTCGGCCACGACCGCGTTCGCGGCCTCGAGGGTACGGTCCGAGATCCGATCCACCTCGCCCTCGATCGATACCCGCGCGGGCAGGTGCCACCGCTCCACCAGATCGTTCACGAAGCCGGCGAGCGGGCGCTCACGGTGCGGGGCCGTGCCTTCGTCGAGCTCGAAGAGGATCTTGCGGATCTGCTTCAGGTCACCGCGGATCGCGTCTTCGATCTCCTGCAGCGTGGCCATGACGGTCTCCGGTTCGGTCCGGAGCCGGTGTTGGAGACCGTGGAGCTCCAGGAGGGCGCTCGTGACGGACTGCGTGAGGCCGTCGTGGATGTGGATCGCCCACTTCGTGCGTTCCTGCAGCAGCAGCGCGTCCACCGTGTGCGCCACGGTCGGGTGCACGCTGCGCCGGTCGCGCAGGCTCGAGCTCGACGTTGCCACGCTCGTCCTTTCGACGGGTTCCGGTCCGGTCCGTTGGGTCTAGTCCATCCATCGGACGGAACGGTCGGCGCCTTGAATGTCTCCCGGGGGAGATCCCGCGCATGCGCGAGATCTCCCGGGGGAGATCCCGCGCATACCCGAGACACCGACCCCGTCGTGGCGGCGGGCGGGGAGCGA
This sequence comes from Actinomycetota bacterium, assembly GCA_036281075.1. Taxonomy (GTDB): domain Bacteria; phylum Actinomycetota; class UBA4738; order UBA4738; family HRBIN12; genus JAJNBA01. The sequence continues at coordinate 58,931 of DASUPO010000105.1, forward strand.
GAGGAACGTTGCGGGCCAGCTGTTGTTCCCGGGGAGGCGCAAGAAAGTTGACAGCGAACCACTCAAGTTCTTATCCTGCTTCGAGTCGACGAGGCCGGCCCGGCCGACCTCACGTATCCACGACGGTCAAGGAGGACGCACACAGATGGCACGCGCCGTTGGCATCGACCTGGGGACCACGAACTCGGTGGTCGCGACCCTGGAGGCGGGAGAGCCCGTGGTGATCCCGAACGCGGAGGGATCTCGAACGAGCCCCTCCGTCGTGGGCTTCTCGAAGACCGGCGAGATCCTGGTCGGGGAGGTCGCGAAGAGGCAGGCGATCACGAACCCGGACCGGACGGTTCGGTCGGTCAAGCGACAGATGGGTGACAAGGACTGGTCGGTCTCGATCGACGGGAAGGGGTGGTCCCCGCAGGAGATCTCGGCCCAGATCCTGACGAAGCTGAAGCGAGACGCCGAGTCGTACCTCGGGGACACCGTGACCCAAGCGGTGGTCACCGTGCCGGCCTACTTCGATGACGCGCAGCGGCAGGCGACGAAGGAGGCCGGCCAGGTCGCGGGCTTGGAGGTCCTCCGGATCATCAACGAGCCGACCGCGGCGGCATTGGCCTACGGCCTGGACAAGCAGGACACCGAGCAGACGATCCTCGTCTTCGACCTCGGCGGCGGCACGTTCGACGTGTCGCTGCTCGAGATCGGCGAAGGGGTCGTCGAGGTCAAGGCGACCCACGGCGACACCCAGCTCGGGGGCGACGACTGGGACCAGCGGGTGATCGACTGGCTCGTGGATCGGTTCAAGAACAACTACTCGATCGACCTCTCCAAGGACCGCATGGCCATGCAGCGGCTGAAGGAGGCCGCGGAGAAGGCGAAGGTCGAGCTGTCGCAGGTGACGGAGACGACGATCACGCTCCCGTTCATCAGCGCGGGTCCCGACGGACCGCTGCACCTCGAGGAGAAGCTGACCAGGACCGAGTTCGAGCGGATGACCTCGGACCTCGTCGAGCGCTGCCGAGGTCCGTTCGACCAGGCGATCGCGGACTGGGGGAAGGAGCCGAGCGCGGTCGACCACGTGATCCTGGTCGGCGGCGCCACGCGGATGCCGATGATCCAGAGCCTGGTCCGTGACCTCACGGGCGGCAAGGAGCCCCACAAGGGCGTGAACCCCGACGAGGTCGTCGCCGTCGGCGCCGCGATCCAGGCGGGCGTGCTGAAGGGCGACGTGAAGGACATCCTCCTCCTCGACGTGACGCCGCTGACGCTGGGCGTGGAGACGAAGGGCGGGATCTTCACGAAGCTGATCGAGCGCAACACGACGATCCCCACGCGCAAGTCAGAGATCTTCACGACCGCGGACGACAACCAGACGACCGTCGAGATCCACGTCCTGCAGGGCGAGGCCGAGACCGTGATGTCGCCCGGCGTGAAGTCGCTCGGGCGCTTCCACCTCACCGGCATCCCGCCGGCGCCTCGCGGCGTCCCGCAGATCGAGGTCGCGTTCGACATCGACGCCAACGGGATCGTGAACGTCAGCGCCAAGGACCTCGCCACCGGCACGGAGCAGGCGATGACGATCACCGGCGGGACCGCGCTCTCCAAGGACGAGATCGATCGGATGGTCAAGGACGCCGAGGCGTTCGCGGCCGAGGATCACCAGCGGCGGGAGGCGGCCGAGGCTCGGAACCAGGCGGACCAGCTGACCTACCAGGTGGAGACCTTCCTGAAGGAGAACGGCGACAAGCTGGCCGACGCCGACAAGGCCGAGCTCACGACGTCGAACGACGAGCTGCAGCAGGCACTGAAGGACGAGGCGACGGACGCGGAGACCCTCCGGGCGAAGAGCGAGGCGCTGATGCAAGTGTGGCAGCGCGCCGGTCAGTCGCTGCACCAGCAGGCCGCGCAGGAGCAGCAGGCCGCCGCCGCAGGCGGCGGCGAGGAGGCCTCGGCGCCGTCCGACGCGGATGGCGACGAGGACGTGGTGGAAGGCGAGATCGTGGACGAGGGAGGTGGTTCTTGATGCTCGCCAGGATGGATCCGTTCCGCGACCTGCGGACGGCGGAGGACGAGTTCGACCGGCTCATGGGGCGCGCGTTCTCGCGGGACACATGGATGCCCGCGCTGGACGTGCGCGAGTCGGACGATCGGTTCGACGTGAAGGTCGATCTGCCGGGGCTCGATCCGAAGGACGTCAACGTGACGTTCGAGGACGGCATGCTCACGGTCAGCGGCAAGCGGCAGTTCGAGTCCGAGGACACGGGCGAGACGTGGCACCGCGTCGAGCGCGGGTTCGGGACGTTCGCTCGCTCGATCCGGTTGCCGCAGACGGCGGACACGGAGCGGATCGAGGCGTCCTTCGAGAAGGGCGTGCTCACGGTCGTCGTGCCGAAGTCGGAGCAGGCCAAGCCGAGGACGATCCAGGTCAAGGCGGAGGGCTCGTGACCGACGAACGGCACGAAGATCGGCGGGAGGAGGCGGCCGCGCGGCAGGCGGCCGCCTCCGACCCGCCCGACGGATCCCAGGACACCGAGAGGGAGATCGCCGACGCCTTCGACAGCCGGCCGCCGGACGTCGGCGAGGCCGACACCCAGGTCGCCACGGAGGAGCGCGAGGACCCGCTGGCGGCCGCCCGGGGCGAGGCGGCCCAGTACCGGGAGCACCTGCAACGGCTCCAGGCGGAGTTCGAGAACTACCGCAAGCGGGTGCTCCGCGAGCAGACGCAGGCGGTGGACCTGGCCGCCCGGCCCGTGATCGCGCGGCTGCTGGAGGTGCTCGACGACTTCGACCTCGCGCTGATGCACGCTCAGGACCGGCCGGACTTCGACCGGTTCCTGCACGGTGTCGAGCTCGTGTACGCGAAGCTCGTGGACACGCTCCGCGCCGAGGGGCTGGAGCGGATCGAGGCGCGGGGCAAGCCGTTCGACCCGGAGTTGCACGAGGCGCTGATGCAGTCGGGCGAAGGCGACGGCGACCCCGTGGTGGCCGACGTGCTCCGACCCGGGTACACGATGAAGGGCCGGGTCCTTCGGCCGGCCGGGGTGCGGGTGGAGAGGCAGTGATCGATGGCGGACGAGGTTCGCAGGGAGTGGTTCGAGAAGGATTACTACGCCGTCCTCGGCGTGCCCAAGAACGCGAGCCAGCCGGAGATCCGCAAGGCGTACCGGAAGCTCGCGCAGCAGCATCACCCTGACACCCGCGCCGGCGATCCCGCGGCTGAGGAGCGCTTCAAGGAGATCTCCGCCGCGTACGACGTCCTCGGCGACGAGGAGAAGCGCACGGCGTACGACCGCGTCCGCGAGATGGGCCCGTCGGGGTTCGGCCCCGGCTTCGGCGGGCCGCGGGGAGCCGGCTGGTCGGATCCATCCGGATGGCCGGGCGGCGTCCGGTACGAGCAGGTCAACGTCGAGGACCTCTCCGACCTGTTCGGCGGACTCTTCGGCGGAGCCTCGCGCCGCGGGCGCTCGGGCGGCCCCCGACGAGGCGCGGACCTCGAGACGCGGATCACGGTGCCGTTCGAGGAGACGATGATCGGCACGACGGTCCCCGTCCGGATCGACGGTGGCGCGCCCTGCTCGCGATGCGGCGGCATCGGCGCGGAACCGGGGACGAGCCCGACGACGTGTCCGACCTGCGGCGGCCGAGGAGAGATCGCGGAGAACCAGGGGTTCTTCTCGATGTCGCGGCCCTGCCCGACGTGCGGCGGATCGGGTCGGCAGATCGAGACGCCGTGCACCCGGTGCGGGGGGTCCGGCGCGGAGCGCCGGACCCGCACGATCAAGGTGAAGATCCCCGCCGGCGTGAAGGACGGGGCCCGGATCAGGCTCGCCGGGAAGGGCGAACCGGGCCCGGTGGGCGCGCCGGCCGGGGATCTGTTCGTCCGGGTGCACGTCCCGCGTCATCCGGTGTTCGGCCGGCGGGGAGACGACCTGACGGTGGATCTGCCGATCACGTTCCCGGAGGCGGCCCTCGGGGCCAACGTCGAGGTGCCGACCCTGAACGGTCCGGTGAAGCTGAAGATCCCCGCGGGGACGCCGTCCGGCAAGACGTTCCGGGTCCGCGGCCGTGGCGCGCCGAGGAAGGGTGGTCACGGCGACCTCCTGGCCAGGGTACGGGTGGACGTGCCGGAGAAGCTCTCGCGGGAGGAGAAGGACCTGTTGAGGCAGCTGCGCGAGGCGACCGACGACTCGCCTCGGAAGCGGCTGGGGGTGAGCTGAGGAGGCATGCATGTTCGATCCGGATGACGGGCGGCCCATCGGCGGCGCGGACGACCGGGCGGTCTACATCATCAGCGTGGCGGCGGAGATCGCCGGCGTGCACCCGCAGACCCTGCGGATCTACGAGCAGAAGGGGCTCGTCCAGCCGCACCGGACGCGGGGCAACGTCCGCCGCTACTCGGAGGCGGACATCGTCCGGCTGCGCCGCGTCCAGGGCCTGACCGCGCGCGGGGTGAACCTCGCAGGCGCGAAGCGGATCATCGAGCTGGAGGAGGAGATCGGGCTGCTCCGCGAACAGGTGGCGCAGCTGGAGGCGATGCTCGAGGATCGGCCGATCCCGATGCCCGGCCGCCGCACGAGCGTGGAGATCCTGCCGATCGCGAGCGTCCTGCGACCTCCGTGGACGCGGGGTCGCCGCCGGTGACTCGAACGGTCTCGCTCCGGCCGCTCCAGGCGGCGGACGTCGACGCCCTCTGGGCGGCGAGGACCCGCTCGACGGAGCCCTGGGCCGACACGAGCGACGCGGCGCTCCGGAAGCTCCGGGAGCGAGTGACGGGCAGCGGTCGGGTGACGAACGGGGAGCTGCTGCTCGGGATCGTCGCGAACGGCGAGCTGGCCGGCGAGGTGCAGGCTCGACAACCCGAGATGGGACTGCCCCCGGGCGTGTTCGAGATCGGGATCGAGATCTTCGATCCGGCGGCCCGCGGCGGCGGCATCGGGAGGCGGGCGCTCGCCCAGTTCGTCGCGCATCTGTTCGAGGAGGAGCACGCGCACCGCGTCCAGCTGACGACCGACGTCGACAACGTCGCGATGCGGCGGGTAGCGGAGCGGCTCGGGTTCGGACGGGAGGGGACGCTGCGGGGATTCATGCCGTCCGTGACCGGACCGCGCGACTACGCGATGTACGGGATCACGAGAGAGGACTACGAGGAGGTGAAGGACCGATGGACCTCGACCGGCTGACGATCAAGTCGCAGGCCGCGCTGCAGGAGGCGCACCAACAGGCTTCGGTGAGGCAGCACCAGCAGATCGAGCCCGAGCACGTCCTCTTCGCGCTCCTCACCGATCCCGAGGGCGTCGTCTTCCCGGTGCTCCACCAGCTCGGGATCGTCCCGAAGCAGCTCCGGGATCGGGTCGACGAGCTGCTGAACGCGAAGCCCAAGGTCTACGCGGAGGGCGTGCAGATCGGGCTCGCCCCCTCGACGGCGCGGCTGCTGGAGGCGGCCGGGCGAGAGGCAGAGCAGCTCACCGACGAGTACATCTCCACCGAACACCTCCTGCTCGCGATCCTCGAGCCCGACGGGCCCGCCGCGAAGCTCCTCGCGGAGGCCGGGGTGACGCGGGACGCCGTCCTTCCCGCCCTCGCCGATGTCCGGGGCCGCCACCGCGTGACGTCGCAGAACCCGGAGGAGACCTTCCAGGCCCTCGAGCGGTTCGGGCGCGATCTCACGGAGACGGCGCGGCGGGGCACGCTCGATCCGGTGATCGGACGGGACGAGGAGATCCGCCGCGTGATTCAGGTGCTGTCGCGTCGGACGAAGAACAATCCCGTGTTGATCGGGGAGCCCGGCGTCGGCAAGACGGCGATCGTGGAGGGCCTGGCGCAACGGATCGTGGACGGCGACGTCCCGGAGTCGCTGAAGCGCAAGCGCCTGATCGCGCTGGACATCGGCGCGATGGTCGCGGGGGCGAAGTACCGCGGGGAGTTCGAGGAGCGGTTCAAGGCCGTCCTCAAGGAGATCGCGGACTCCGAGGGAGAGATCGTCACGTTCATCGACGAGCTCCACACGATCGTCGGGGCCGGCGCGGCCGAGGGCGCCGTCGACGCCGGGAACATGTTGAAGCCGATGCTCGCCCGCGGCGAGCTGCGGCTCGTCGGCGCGACGACGCTCGACGAGTACCGGTCGCACGTCGAGAAGGACGCCGCGCTCGAGCGGCGGTTCCAGCCGGTGGTCGTCGAGGAGCCGTCCGTGGAGGACGCGATCGCGATCCTGCGAGGGCTGAAGGAGCGGTACGAGGTGCACCACGGGGTCCGGATCCAGGACCCGGCCCTCGTGGCGGCCGCGGTCCTGTCCGACCGATACGTGACCGCCCGCTTCCTCCCCGACAAGGCGATCGACCTGATCGACGAGGCCGCCTCCCGTCTGCGGATCGAGATCGACTCGGTGCCGATCGAGATCGACGAGGTGGAGCGGCGGATCCGCCAGCTCGAGATCGAGCGCGCGGCGCTGCAGAAGGAGACCGACGCCGCCTCGAAGGAGCGGCTGGAGCGACTCGAGAGGGAGCTCGCCGACCTCGAGGAGCGCTCGCGCGGGATGCGGGGCCATTGGCAGCAGGAGAAGGAGCACATCGACCGGATCCGTGCGCTGAAGTCCGAGCTCGAGGAGACCCGGGCGGCGTCCGAGCGCGCGGAGCGCGACGGAGACCTCGAGAAGGCGGCCGAGCTGCGGTTCGGCCGGATCGTGGAGCTCGAGCGTCAGCTCGAGGAGGCCAACGCCCGGCTCCAGGAGATCCAGTCCGACCAGAAGATGCTGAACGAGGAGGTCACGGAGGAGGACGTGGCCGCCGTCGTCTCGAAGTGGACCGGGATCCCGATCTCCCGGCTGATGGAAGGCGAGATGCAGAAGCTGATCCACCTCGAGGAGGCCCTGCACGAGCGCGTCGTGGGACAGGACGCCGCGGTCACGGCGGTCGCGAACGCGATCCGCCGGTCCCGCGCCGGCCTGCAGGATCCGAACCGTCCGATCGGCTCGTTCCTGTTCCTGGGCCCGACCGGGGTCGGGAAGACCGAGCTGGCGAGGGCCCTCGCGGAGTTCCTGTTCGACGACGAGCGCTCGATGGTCCGGATCGACATGAGCGAGTACCAGGAGCGGCACACCGTGTCCCGCCTGGTCGGCGCACCGCCGGGCTACGTGGGGTTCGAGGAAGGCGGGCAGCTCACCGAGGCCGTCCGCCGCAGGCCCTACTCGGTGATCCTCCTCGACGAGATCGAGAAGGCGCACACGGACGTGTTCAACGTGCTGCTGCAGCTGCTCGACGACGGTCGGCTCACCGACGGGCAGGGTCGCACGGTCGACTTCCGGAACACGATCGTGATCATGACGTCCAACCTGGGCTCCTCGGTCTTCCAGGACCCGACCGCCTCGCCCGCCGAGCGCGAGGAGAAGGTGCTGGCGGACGTGCGGGCGCACTTCCGGCCGGAGTTCGTCAACCGGATCGACGAGATCGTCGTCTTCGACGCGCTGTCGCGCGACGACATCGAGCGGATCGTGGAGATCCAGATGCAGGGTCTCCGCCGGCGGCTGGCCGAACGCAAGCTCCTGGTGGAGCTCACGGACGAGGCTCGGTCTTCCATCGCTACCGCCGGGTACGACCCGAACTTCGGGGCGCGACCGCTGAGACGGCTGATCCAGCGGGAGATCCAGGACCCCCTGGCGCTGCTCCTGCTGTCGGGTGACGTGACGGAGGGTGACACGGTCGTCGTGGAGTCGAGCGGCGACGGCCTGTCGCTGCGGGTCGCGGACCACGAGCCCGCGGCGACGAGCTAGCCGCGGCTTCCTCCACGATGGGCGAGCCGGCGCCGATACTCCTCTTAGGGCGGACTCCCGAGGAGGCGTGTCGGTGAAGGTGCGGACGAGCCGGTCGATCCTGATCGTCCTCGCGGCCGTCTTCCTGGGCGGGATGGTGGTCCTCGCGCTCGGCGGCGACCGTTCGGCTCGCCGCGAGCTGCCGGCGCAGTTCGCGGCCTGGACGACGGTCGGCCTGATCGTGTTCGCCGGCTGGTGGTTCAGGGTGCGACCCCGGCGGGAGCTCCACCGGGAGGAGGCACGATCGCTCCGCCTCCGCTCGGCGCCGGGAGACGTGTTCGGCTTCCTCGACCGGCCCTTCGCGCTCCTCCGCGAAACGGCGACCGCGAAGGACATCGAGAACACCTCCTGGGGGACCTGGCGCGGGCTGGACGTGACCGTCTTCGACTACTGGCTCGCGCGATCGAGCGATCCGTCGGGGGACGACTTCGAGCACTTCACGTGCGCCTCGACGCCCGTGCCCGCGGACTGGCCCGACATCGCGATCGTGCCCTCGCGAGGCGCGGGCTGGGTCTCCGACGTCGTCTCGGGGCGAGGGATCGAGTTCGAGCTCGAGCGGTTCAACCGGGCCTTCGACGTGCGGTGCATCGATCGACGGTTCGCGTACGCGCTGGTGGACGCGCGGATGATCGAGTGGCTCCTGGGCCTCCCCGTCGGGACCGGGTTCGAGATCGCCGGCGGCACGCTGCTCGCGCGGACGCCGCGTCCGACCTGGGACGACGTGGCCTCGTCCCTGGGGACGATGGCCACCTTCCTGGACCGCATCCCCCCGGTCGTCGCCTCGGTCTTCGGCAGCTGACGCTCCCCTCCAGCGGTGTGGCGGTCGATACTTCGCTCGGATGGAGACCTGGTTCCCGCTCGTCTTCCTGGCGTTCGTCGCTGCGGTCGTGGCGATCGGCGTCCTGTCGCACCACGCCAGGATCCGGCGGCAGCGGGAGCTGATGGCGCTCGCGCACGCGCACGGTCTCGACTTCGCGATCGACGATCCATTCGGGACGCTCGGCGAGCCGTTCACGCTGTTCGCGAAGGGCGACGGCCGCGGGGTCGAGAACGTCCTGTGGGGGACGTGGCAGGGGCTCGACGTCCGGGCCTTCGATCACTGGTACTACGAGGAGTCGACCGACTCGAACGGCAGGAGCTCCCGGAGCTACTCGCGCTTCAGCTGTGCGCTCGTGCCCGTCGACGCGGCCTGTCCCCGGCTCGCGATCGCCGAGGAGAACGTGCTCACCCGCCTCGCCGACGCGCTCGCGTTCCACGACCTCCGGTTCGAATCGGAGGAGTTCAACCGCCGGTTCACCGTGCGGAGCGACGACGAGCGGTTCGCGAGCGCGCTCGTGGACGCCCGGATGATGGCCTGGCTGTTGCATCACGGCGAGGGCTACGCGTTCGAGGTCATCGGGAACCGCGTGCTCTGCTGGACCCGGCGCGTGTCCCCCGCGTCCGTCGTGCACCTGCTCGGGACGACGAAGGGGTTCCGCGGGCAGATCCCGGACGTCGTGAGGTCCCTCTACCCGAACGGGTAGGCTTCGACGGACCCTGACGGAAGGAAGCGCGGTGGAAGTCCTCCTGGTGGTGCTGGGGATCCTCGTCGTCCTCGCGATCGTGGGCGTCGTGTCCTACAACCGGTTCGTCCAGCAGAAGAACCTGATCCGGGACGCGTGGGCCAACATCGACACCGAGCTTCGCCGTCGGTACGACCTGATCCCGAACCTCGTGGAGACCGTGCGTGGCTACGCCGCGCACGAGCGCGAGGTGTTCGAGAACGTGACCCGGGCCAGGGCGGCGGCGACCGGTGCCACCGGATCGCCGGCCGAGCAGGCCGCGGCGGAGGGACCGCTCGTGGCCGCGCTCCGCCAGCTGTTCGCCGTGGTCGAGAACTACCCGGACCTGAAGGCGAACCAGAACTTCCTCGCGCTGCAGGCGGAGCTCACGAACACCGAGGATCGGCTCCAGACGGCCCGGCGCTTCTACAACGCGAACGTGCGGGACTACAACGAGCGCGTCCAGTCGGTGCCGTCGAACATCATCGCCAACATGTTCAACTTCGAGCTCGAGGAGTTCTTCGAGGTCGAGGAGGCGCTCCGCGGCGACGAAGGCGTCCCGCGCGTGAGCTTCGAGGCGGGAGCGCCGGGCGTGTCGTTCGGCTCGCCGGCCTCTCCCGCCGCGGCGCCCCCGGCGACGCCGCCCGCGGGGTCGGCGCCTCCGCCGCCACCCGAGGCAGCGCCGCCGCCGCCTCCGCCGGGCGGATCCACGACCTGAGCTCGTCGCCGGCGGAGCTTCGGCCGTTTCGTCCCTCCGCGGAGGGGGAATCTCGTACCTGACGACGTTCCCGATCGCGAGGAGGAGACCCCCGATGTGTGCCAACTGCGGCTGTGGGATCCCCGAGGAGACACACGGTGACGACCGGAACATCAAGTGGAGCGAGGTCGTCGCTTCGGCGGAGGCGAACGATCTCTCGCCGGCGGACGCGATCCGCAACATGCAGACCATGGCGGAGCAGCAGGGCTAGCGTCAGCTGATCGTCGGCACCCGTTCCGCTTCCGGGCGCTCCGGTTCGGGCTCGGAGGAGGGGCCGAGCCCGGCCCTGCGTACGCCGCGGCTCAGCACGTACCACACCCCGGCCCATGCCAGGGCCACGCCGCCGAGGATCGCCACGGTGATGCGCACGCCGATCCGATCGGCCGCGACCGACGCGATCAGCGCCGAGATCGACAGCGACAGCGTGATCAACATGTAGTCGAAGCCGAAGATCCGACCGCGGATCCGGTCGGGGACCAGGACCTGGAGGCCGTACGTGGAGAGCATCCACTGCGAGCCACCGCCGAGGTGCGCGACGCAGATCGTCACGGCCGCGATCGCGAGCGACGGGGCGGCGCCGAGCGCCATGTAGGACATGCCGAAGACGGCCAGGGACAGGCCGATCGCCGGGAACAGTCGGCGGTGGCCGGGCCCCGCGATGCGGTGGCCGAGGAACGGACCGATCAGCGCCCCGAAGCCGCGCGCGGCCATCAGGATCCCGAAGCCGATGTTGCCCGACTCGAACACGCTGAGCGCCATCACGGGGATCAGGGCGAGGAGCCCGGCGGCGGCCCCGAACCCGAACTTCACCGCGAGGAGGGAGAGCACCCGGTGGTCCCGGCGCGCGAACGCCCACGTCTCCCGCGTCGACTCGACGATGCCCGGATGCTCCTCGTGCGCTTCCCGCCGCTCCGACAGGCTTCGCCGGATCGACGCGAGGAGCGCGGCCGACACGACGAAGGAACCGGCGTCGACCAGGAACGCCGTGTCGGCTCCGAACGTCGCGCTGATCACGCCGCCGAGCCCCGCCCCGACGGCGAGCATCGTCCCCCAGAGCGAGCCGTTCAGCGCGTTGGCCGCGGGGAGGTCCGCGGGATCGACGAGGTTCGGCGTGGCCGCCGTCGAGGCGGGGTCGAACGGCGCCGCGAAGGCGGCCAGCACGGGCAGCAGGACGTACGCCAGCCAGATCGTGTCGGGCCCGACGAGGAGGAACGCGAGGCAGACGACCGCGCGGACGACGTCGCAGACGATCATCAACTTCCGCCGGTCCAGTCGGTCGGCGAGGTGGCCGCCGATCGGCGACGCGATGAAGAACGCCGATTCCTGCGCGAGGATCGCGAGCCCCACGTAGAGCGCCTGGTTCGTCGCCTCGAAGATCATGCCGTTGATCGCGACCCACAGGAACCAGTCGCCGCCGAGGGAGATCACCGAGGCGAAGAACAGCGCGCGGAAGTCGCGGTTCCGTCGCAGGAGCGACACGCTCGAGCGGAACCCCGCGACCGGCGCGGGCGCCGACGTCACGCTACCGGACGATCGGGCCGATCCACAGACCCGACAGCAGGAACGTCACCGGCAGGAGGAAGAGCACGGCCACGAACGCCAGCAGGCGCCGGTTCGACGCCACGAGGTAGTCGTCGAGGCGGATCACGGACCGCTTCACCGGTTGGTACCAGAACGCGAGGATCGCGAGGGAGACGATCGTCACGCCGATCGCCTCGGCGAGGACGATCTGCGCCGCGACGGGGTCGCTCTGGAGCATCGAGACCACGAGGGTGTCGGCCAGCGTCGTGATGTTCGCGCCCATGATGTAGGGCAAGGCCTCGTCCCGGCGCACGTACCCCTTGACCGCCAGCGGGATCAGGACCGTGAGCGCCACGGAGACGGACAGCGTGAGCGTGGCCACGATGCACCCGAGCGCGAACATCGTCCAGGGACGCCGGAGCCACCCCGCTCGCCGCACCGTCCGCGATTCGCTGTTCACCCGGGGGAGCACGAGGTCCAGGATCTTGAACGACGCGAGGATCACCAGGAGCCCCACCAGGAACAGCAGCGCGTCCGGGACGAGGGCGTTGATCGCCCGGACCGTAGGTCCCCAGATCACGGACAGCGTCGCCTCGAGCTCCCCGGACGCGTGGAGGTTCACCCCGTCCAGCAGCCCGCTCCGGAGGATCCAGTAGCCGAGGATCATCCCCGGGATGTAGACCAGGGCCGTCATCGTGAGGGCCTGGATCCCCATCCCGATCGGCTCGGTCCGGTTCGGGTCGGTCCGGTTCCGGAGCGCGTAGAGGAACCCCGCGAGGAGGACGATGAACGATGCGCCCAGCCGGGAGCCGGACAGCATCGTGAACGTCTGGAGCTTCGTGAGCGTGCCCGCGCCGAACAGGCTGACCGCCGTGGCCGCGACCGGCGATCCCGACAGCACGAAGTAGGCGCCCAGCCAGCCGAAGCCGAGCGTGGAGATCCCGTTCGCGAACGGGAACTGGCCCTCGATCTGGGGGCCGATCGCCGCCGCGCCCGCCTTCATGAGCTGGATCGCCAGGATGAACAGGAACGTCGCCGGCAGGAACAGGAGCACCTTGCGGACGATGTACCAGGAGCTGCGGGGCGGCTCGAACGGTCCCCAGTCGACGACGTGGCGAGCCTCGTTGATCTCGTGGGGGACGCAGAACTCCCCGTCGATCTCCACGAGCTGCTCGAGCTCGAGCTCTTCCCTGTTCTTGGTCACGCAGCTCCCTGTTCGGGTTGGGGCGGAACGGCCACGCTACCGGGGTTCCCCGGCTCGGACAATAGCCGGGCGTCCGCCTCCCGCTAGACTCCGGCGCAGATGCCGGCCACGATCGTGCTCGGGACCCAGTGGGGGGACGAGGGCAAGGGCAAGGCCGTCGACTACCTCGCGGACGGGATGGACCTCGTCGTCCGCTACCAGGGCGGCAACAACGCCGGACACACCGTGATCGCGGAGGGCCGGCTGTTGAAGCTCCAGCTGGTGCCCTCGGGGATCCTCTACCCGCACCTGATCCCCGTGATCGCGGACGGTGTCGTCGTCGACCCCCGCCACCTGCTCCGCGAGCTCGAGGACCTGCGGGCGACGGGCATCGACGTCTCCCGGCTCCGGGTCTCCGGCAACTGCCACCTGATCATGCCGTACCACCTCGAGCTGGAGAAGGTGACGCAGCGGTTCCTCGGCCGTAACGCGCTGGGCACGACGAAGCGCGGGATCGGGCCGGCGTACGCGGACAAGGCCGCCAGGATCGGCCTCCGCGTCCAGGACCTGTTCGACCGGAAGATCTTCCGGGAGAAGCTGGAGATCGTGCTGAAGGAGAAGAACGCGATCCTCACGAAGCTGTACGGGCGGCTCCCGCTGGACGCCGACGCGATCGTGGACGAGTACCTCGACCTCGCCGGCCAGCTCGAGCCGTACGTCGCGGACACGTCCACGCTGCTGCACGAGGCGCTCCGCGACGGGAAGGCCGTGATGCTCGAGGGGGCGCAGGGGACGCTCCTCGACCTCGACAAGGGGACGTATCCGTTCGTCACGTCCTCGAACCCGGTGGCGGGGTACGCGCTCGCGTCCGCCGGATTCGGTCCGAAGGAGGTCGACCGGGTGGTCGGGATCGTGAAAGCGTACGTCACGCGCGTCGGCGCGGGGCCGTTCCCCACGGAGCTCTTCGACGAGGAGGGCGAGCTGATGGGGAAGCGGGGGAACGAGTTCGGGACCGTGACGGGGCGGCGACGGCGATGCGGCTGGTTCGACGCCGTCGTCCTTCGCTACGCGGCTCGGGTGAACGGCCTCACCGAGCTGTTCCTGACGAAGCTCGACGTGCTGTCCGGGTTCGAACGGATCCGGATCGCGACCAGCTACCGCGTCGACGGCCGCGTGTTCCACGACTTCCCACCCCACCAGTCGCTCTTCCACGACGCCGATCCGGTGTACGAAGACCTGGACGGCTGGTGGGAGGAGATCGACGAGGCGCGCACGTTCGAGGACCTCCCGAAGGCCGCCCGCGACTACGTCCGACGGATCGAGGAGCTCGTGGACGTGCCGATCTCGGTGGTATCCGTCGGGCCGGCGCGCGAACAGAGCCTGCCCGTCGTATGAGGGTCCTCGTCGTCGGCGGCGGCGGCCGGGAGCACGCGCTGTGCTGGGCTCTGGCGCGGAGCCCGCGGGTGGAGGAGCTGCATGCCGCGCCCGGGAACGCGGGGATCGCCTCGATCGCGACGTGCCACGCCGCCGCCGCCGCCGACGTCGCGGCGCAGGTCCGGCTCGCGGACGATCTCGACGCCGACCTCGTCGTGGTCGGCCCCGAGGTGCCGCTCGTCGCCGGCCTGGCGGACGAGCTCCGGACGCGGGGTCGGCGGGCCTTCGGCCCGGGACGCGACGCCGCGCGGCTGGAGGGCTCGAAGGCGTTCGCGAAGGGGCTGATGATCCGGCACGGGATCCCGACGGCGCGTGCCGCGACGTTCTCCCGCGCCGACCGGGCGCGGGACCGCCCTGAGGTGGCTGCGTTCGTGGACGATCTCGGGGGCCGCGCGGTCGTGAAGGCCGACGGGCTCGCGGCCGGGAAGGGCGTGACGATCGCGGCCGACGCCGACGAGGCGGCGGCCGCGATCGGGGCGTGCCTCGAGGGCGGGGCCTTCGGGGAGGCGGGCTCGACCGTCGTGGTCGAGGAGCTGCTCGACGGCCCGGAGGTCTCGGCGTTCGCGCTCGTGGACGCCGACACGTGGACGCCGCTCGCGCTGGCGCAGGACTTCAAGCGCCTCGGCGACGGCGGCGCCGGCCCGAACACCGGCGGGATGGGGGCCTATTCGCCGCTCCCGTGGCTCGACGAGGCGGCCGCGGCGCGGATCTGGGACGTCGTGCACGCGACCGTCCGCGCGCTCCGGCGCGAGCGGATCGCGTACTCGGGGCTCCTGTACACGGGCCTGATGCTGACCGGAGACGGCCCCAAGGTCCTGGAGTACAACTGCCGGTTCGGCGATCCCGAGACGGAGGTCGTGATCCCGCGGCTCCGGAGCGACCTCGCGGAGGCGCTGGACGCGTGCGCGCGGGGACGGCTCGCCGACGTGAAGGTCGACCTCTCCGACGAGGCCGCCGTGACCGTCGTGCTGGCGAGCGAGGGGTACCCCGGCGCGCACGGGACCGGTCGCGAGATCGGCGGCCTCGCGGAGGCGGCCGCGGTGCCGGACTCGGTCGTGTTCCACGCGGGCACGGCCGAGCGCGACGGTAGAGTGGTCACGGCCGGCGGTCGGGTGCTCGCGGCGACCGGGTGGGGGGAGACGGTGGCCGACGCACGCGCTCGCGCGTACCAGGCGGCCGAGCGCATCTCGTTCGACGGCTTGGTCCGACGCAACGACATCGCCACCGGCGCGGTCGAGGGGAGGGGGACGTGACCGAGGAGACGTCGATCGTGGGGGTGCTCGCCGCCTCGCCCACGGAGCTGCCGATCATGCGGCAGACCGGTCTGATCCTCGAGAAGTTCGGGATCCCGCATGAGGTCCAGATCATGTCGTCGTCACGAACGCCCGATCTCGTCGACGAGTACGCGAGGACCGCGGCGGAGCGCGGGCTCCGCGTCGTCGTGTGCTCGACGGGGATGTCGGGCCACCTCGCCGCCGCCGTCGCCGCGCGGACCGTGATCCCGGTGATCGGCGTGCCGATAGCCTCCCCGCCGCAGATGGTCGGCAACGAGGCGCTCGCGATCACCGCGCAGATGCCGACCGGCGTGCCGATCGCCACCGTGGGGGTGGACGCCGCCGTGAACGCCGCCGTCCTCGCCGCGCAGATCGTCGGCCTGGGCGACGAGACGATCCAGGCGACGCTGTGGAAGTTCAAGGACGACCTCGCGGAGGGACTCAAGCTGTGATCGCCCGCTACCGGCTCCCCGAGATGGAGGCGGTGTGGTCGGAGGAGTCCCGCCTCGCGAACTGGCTGGAGATCGAGCTGTTGGTGGTGGAGGCGCTCGCGGAGCTCGGGACGGTCCCGCCCCAGGACGCGGCGGCGTGTCGGGCTCGGGCGTCGTTCACCGTGGAGGCCGTCGCCGAGCGCGAGGCGGTGACCCGCCACGATGTCGCCGCCTTCGTCGACGTCATGGCGCGATCCATCGGCCCCGCGGGCCGATGGATCCACTTCGGTCTCACCTCGTCCGACGTGATCGACACGGCTCTCGCGCTCCAGCTGCGCCGTGCCACCGACGTCCTGCTCGGGGAGCTGGAGCGCCTCCTGGCCACGGCGAAGAGGCTCGCGCTCGAGCATCGCGACACCGTGATCGCCGGCCGGACGCACGGGGTCGTCGCAGAACCGACGAGCTTCGGCCACAAGGTCGCGGTCTGGGTCTTCGAGCTCGACCGCGATCGGGACCGGCTCCGGCGCGCGCGAGAGGCGGTCGCCGTCGGCGCGATCAGCGGCGCCGTCGGGACGTACGCGTCGATCGATCCCCGCGTGGAGGAGCTCGTCTGCGCGCGGCTCGGCCTGCGGAGCGACGAGGCCTCGACACAGGTGATCCAGCGGGACCGTCACGCCGAGCTCGTCGCCTCGCTCGCCGTGACGGCCTCGACGCTCGACAAGATCGCCACCGAGATCCGCCACCTCGCGAGGACCGAGGTCCGTGAGGTGCAGGAGCCGTTCGCCCGCGGGCAGAAGGGCTCCTCCGCGATGCCCCACAAGCGCAACCCGGTCGTCTCGGAACGGATCTCGGGTCTCGCGCGGGTCGTCCGCGGCTACGCGCAGCCGGCCTTCGAGAACGTCGCCCTGTGGCACGAGCGCGACATCTCGCATTCGTCGGCCGAGCGCGTGCTCCTGCCCGACGCGACCGGCCTGCTCGCGTTCATGCTGCGGGAGCTGACGTGGGTGCTCGACGGGCTCGAGGTCCACGAGGACCGGATGCGCGAGAACCTCGACGTCGCCGGCGGCGTCGTGTACTCGCAGGGGGTCCTGCTCGCGCTCGTGCGGTCGGGGCTGGGACGCGACGAGGCGTACCGGATCGTCCAGGCGGCGGCCGCGCGCGCGTGGAACGGCGATGCCGGCTTCCGCGAAGCCGTCGAGGCCGAGCCGACCGTCACGGGGCGCCTCGACGCGGGCGCGCTCGACGCCTTGTTCGATCCCGCCCGGTTCCTCGGGGGACTCGGCGGCGTGTTCGAGAAACTCGAGAAGGTGCCGGTGGAGTCCGAGTGAGTCCCTCCCCGCGGCTCCGGGTCCTCGGCAAGGTCCGTGACGTCTACGATCTCGACGACGACCGGCTGCTCCTCGTCGCCACGGATCGGATCAGTGCCTTCGACGTCGTGCTCCCCGACGCGATCCCGGACAAGGGGCGCGTCCTGACCGGGCTCTCGTCCCGCTGGTTCGACCAGCTGTCCGACCTCGTCCCGCATCACGTGCTGTCGACCGACGTCGGGGACTTCCCCGCGCCGTTCGCGTCGGAGGTCGCGCTCGCGGGGCGCGCGATGCTCGTGCGCCGGGCTCGGGTGGTGGCGATGGAGTGCGTGGCGCGCGGCTACCTGTCCGGCTCCGGGTGGGTCCAGTACCGGCGGGCCGGAGCGGTATGCGGCGTGTCCCTGCCACCGGGTCTGCGTGAGTCGGACCGGCTGCCCGAACCTGTCTTCACGCCGACCACCAAGGCCGAGCACGGACACGACCTCCCGCTCGATCCGGACGAGGCGGCCGAGCTCGTCGGCGAGGGGTTGTTCCAGCGGCTCAAGGAGCTCACGCTCGCGATCTACGACCGCCTCGCTGCGACCGCTCTCGCGCGGGGCGTCATCCTCGCCGACACGAAGCTCGAGTTCGGTTTCGCCGATGGGGAGGTCGTTCTCGTCGACGAGGTCGGCACGCCCGACTCGTCGCGGTTCTGGCCGGCCGATGCCTACGCGCCGGGCGGCCCCCAGCCCTCGTTCGACAAGCAGTTCGTGCGAGATCATCTCGACGCGTCCGGCTGGGATCGCGAGCCGCCGCCGCCCTCGCTCCCCGAGGACGTGATCGCCGGGACGTCGGCCCGCTACCGCGAGGCGTACGAACGCCTCACTGGGGAGCCGTTCGACCGCTACCGGGCCCGGATGGGCGTGACGACGCTCGACGACGACGCCGACCTTGCCCGGCTCCGAGAGGTGCGGGGATGAGGTTCGCGGTCGAGGTCCTCGTCACGCTCAAGCCGGGTCTCGCCGATCCGCAGGGTCGGGCGGTGGAGAGCGCGCTGCCCGCGCTGGGGTGGACGAACGTCTCCGCCGTTCGCGTGGGCAAGCACGTCCGGCTGGAACTGGAGACGGGATCGGAGCGGGACGCCCGCGAGCAGGTCGCGCAGATGAACGACCGGCTGTTGTCGAACCCGGTGATCGAGGACGCCAGGATCCTCGAGGTCCGCGGGATCGTCGAGGCAGACCGATGAGCGCCCGGATCGGCGTCGTCACGTTCCCCGGCTCGCTCGACGACCGCGACGCCGTGCGCGCCGTGGAGTTGATGGGCGGCGAGGGGGTGCCGCTCTGGCACGGTGAGGCCGACCTGCGCGGCGTCGACGGCGTGATCCTGCCGGGCGGGTTCAGCTACGGCGACTACCTCCGGTGCGGCGCGATCGCGCGGTTCGCCCCCCTGATGGAGGAGGTCGTCGGGTTCGCGCGGCGCGGCGGGCCGGTCCTCGGGATCTGCAACGGGTTCCAGATCCTCTGCGAGTCCGGGCTGCTGCCCGGGGCGCTGATCCGGAACCGCTCGCTGCGGTTCGTCTGTCGCGTCGTGCACGTGCGGGTAGAGACCACGCAGAGCCCGATCACGGCCGACGTCGTCCCCGGCGAGGTCCTGGAGGTCCCGATCAAGCACGGCGAAGGTCAGTTCGTCGCCGCGGAGGACGAGCTCGACCGGCTCGAGACCGAGGGCCGGGTCGTGTTCCGCTACTGCGGGCCCGACGGCGAGATCGGCGACGCGTACAACCCGAACGGCTCCCAGCGGGGGATCGCCGGGATCGGGAACGAGGGAGGGAACGTGGTCGGCCTGATGCCGCACCCCGAGCATGCGGTCGACCCCGACGTCGGGCCCACCGGCGGGCAGGCCCTGTTCGCGTCCCTCCTGTCGCAGGTGTTGGCCGGGGTCCCGTGAGCGCGGCGCCCGTCCCCGAGCCACTGCATCGGCAGCTCGGGCTGCGCGACGACGAGCTCGACCTGATCCGCGAGTCGATCGAGCGCGGACCGAACGCAACGGAGCTCGCGATGTATGCCGTGATGTGGTCCGAGCACTGTTCCTACAAGTCGTCGAAGGTCCATCTTCGGACGCTCCCGACCGAGGGGGACGCGATCATCGTCGGACCGGGTCAGGACGCGGGCGCCGTGGACCTCGGCGACGGGGTCGCCGCGGTCTTCAAGATGGAGTCCCACTCCCATCCGAGCGCGATCGAGCCCTACCAGGGGGCGGCCACCGGCGTCGGCGGCATCGTCCGCGACATCGTCTCGATGGGCGCCCGCCCGGTGGCGCTGCTCGACCCGCTGATGTTCGGACCGCTGGACCAGGAGCGGAACCGATGGCTCCTCGAGGGGGTGGTCGCGGGGATCGGCGGCTACGGGAACTGCATCGGCGTCCCGACGGTCGGCGGCGAGGTCCGCTTCGCCGATCCGCACTCCGCGAACCCGACCGTGAACGTGCTGTGCGTCGGCTTCGCGCCGGCGGATCGACTGATCACGGCGACGACGCACCGACCCGGCGCCGGCTCCCTGATGGTGCTGTACGGGGCCACGACCGGGCGGGACGGGATCGGCGGTGTCTCCGTCCTCGCGTCCGCGAGCCTGGACGAGGGCGGGGGAGGGTCCCGGCCGTCGGTGCAGATCGGCGACCCGTTCGCGGAGAAGCTCCTGATCGAGGCCTCCCTCGAGCTGGTCGGGGCGGGTCTGCTCGAAGGGCTGCAGGACCTGGGCGGCGCGGGCCTCACGTGCGCGGTGAGCGAGTCGGCGGCGCGCGCGGGTCTGGGCGCGGTGGTGGAGCTCGACGAGGTCCCGCTCCGCGAGCCCGAGATGGAGGCGTTCGAGATCCTCACCTCGGAGTCCCAGGAGCGGATGCTCGCGATCGTCTCGCCGGCGAACCTGGAGCGGGTCCGCGCCGTCTGCGCGAAGTGGGGCCTCGGCATCGCCGTCGTCGCGACCCTGGAGCCGGGCGGCGAGCTCGACGTCCGGAAGGCGGGGGCCACGGTGGCCCGAGTCCCGGCGCTGTCGCTCACGGAGAAGGCCCCCGAGTACCAGCGGGCCATGCGCCCGGTCGCGTCCGATCAGGACGATCCGACGTTCGTGACGTTCGACGGCGACCTGGGCGATGCCCTCGTGTCCCTCCTCGCGGCGCCGAACGTCGCGTCGAAGCGGTGGGTGTTCGAGCAGTACGACCGGATGGTGCAGGGGCAGACCGTCGCCGGCCCCGGGTCCGACGCGGCGGTGGTGCGCGTGCCGGGGACGATGAAGGGCGTCGCGCTGTCCGTGGACGGCAACGGCCGGTACGGATCGCTCGATCCGTACCTGGGCGGCGCCCACGCGGTTGCCGAGGCCGCGCGGAACGTCGCCGTGTCGGGCGCCACACCCCTCGCGATCACGAACTGCCTCAACTTCGGGAACCCCGAGCGGCCGGAGGTGATGTGGCAGTTCGCCGAGGCGGTGCGAGGCATGGGGGACGCTTGCCTGGCCCTGGGGACGCCGGTCACCGGCGGCAACGTGAGCTTCTACAACGAGGCCGAGGGCTCGTCGATCTGGCCGACGCCGGTCGTCGGCGTGCTGGGGACGCTCGCGGACCACCGCCTCCGACTCCCGTCCGGGTTCCCGGGGCCGGGCCTCGCGGTGTACCTGCTGGGCGAGTCGTTCGCGGAGCTGGGAGGGTCGGAGTTCGCGGAGACTCTGCTCGGCACGGTCTCCGGTACCCCGCCGGCCCTCGACCTCCAGGTCGAGCGCCGGCTCCAGGACCTGCTCCAGGAGGCCGCCGCCGGCGACCTCCTGGCCTCGGCCCACGACTGCTCCGACGGCGGCATCGCCGTCTGCCTGGCGGAGTGCGCGATCCTCGGGGGCCACGGCTTCGCCGTCACGCTCGCGGGCGACATGCCCGCGCACGTCTTGCTGTTCGGCGAGTCCGCGTCGCGCGTGGTGGTCGCGGTGTCGCCCGAGCGGGAGGGATCGCTGCGCGGCCTCGCCGCGACGCGAGGCGTGCCCTTCGCGCGCCTCGGGGAGACGGGGGGCCCGCGCGCCGTGATCGACGGCATGATCGACGCGCCGGTGGCGGAGCTCACGGACGTCTGGGAGCAGGCGATCCCGCGACTCTTGGGCGAGGCGTAAGGAGCGGGCCGGCGAGCCCGTCAGTGGCCGCAGCCGCAGGCGCCGCCGCCGCAGCAGCCGCCGACGGAGCCGACGTCCGCGGCTCCGGTCGCCGCCGAGAACGAGAACCGCCGACGCACCCGGTCGGCACCGCACGACGGACAGGCGAGGGCCGTCGCGACGGGCGCGACGTTCATCGGCCGCTGATCCTCGAAGAGGTGCTCGCAGGCCAGGCACACGTACTCGTAGGTCGCCATCGCCGGCAACGGTACGCGTCGCGACGGGCTCCAGGCAACCGTGTGGTCCCATCTCACGGATCCCGGGCCGGGAGCGTTGTTCCGGGTGTGGTTGCATCTCGGGTCGTGGTCCTCCCGCCGTTCAGCGAGTTCCTGGCGACGCACCGAGAGACCGTCTACCGGTTCCTCACGGCCGCCGTGGGCGCCGACGCAGCCGACGACTGCTTCCAGGACACGTTCCTGGCGGCGCTCCGGGCCTACCCGGAGCTCACGGACGCGTCGAAGCTCGATCGCTGGATCCTGCGGATCGCCTCCCGGAAGGCGATCGACCACCATCGCGCCGCGGGCCGCCGGGCGATCCCGTCCGACGAGCTGCCGGAGCGTCCGTCGACGGACACACGACCGGGCCTGGACGGCGACCTCGGCGCCGCGGTCGACAGCCTGCCGCCGAAGCAGCGGCTCGCGGTGGTGCACCGGCACGTCCTGGACCGGAGTTACGCGGACGTGGCGGAGGCCATGGGGATCTCCGAGGAAGCTGCCCGGGCGAACGTGTCGCAGGGCGTGAAGAGGCTGCGGGAGCTGATGACATGACGACGGCGCCGTTGGACGCCAAGGGTTGGAAGGCGCTCGCGGGATCGCGGGCGGAGTCGGAGCGCAAGGCGGCTGCGGCCGCCGACGCCGTGGCCGCGGCCGCGGCCGACCGGGGGCTGCTCGACGTCGCCGTCGGCCCCGTCGAGAGCCCGGTGGGGGAGTTGCTCCTCGCGGTGACGCCGCGCGGCCTCGCGTACGTCGCGTTCGAGGACGAGGAGCGCGACGAGCTGCTCGCGCGGTTCGCCCGCGAGCTCTCGCCCCGGATCCTCGAGCACCCGGCCGCGACCGACGAGGTCCGTCGGCAGCTCGACGAGTATTTCGACGGTGCCCGCACCCGCTTCGACGTGAAGCTCGACCGGCGGCTGATGCGGGGGATCGCCAGGGACGTCCTGTCCGCGACGGCTCGCGTCCCGTTCGGCCGGACCACGACGTACGGGCAGCTCGCCACGAAGATCGGTCGACCGCGCGCGTCGCGGGCGGTCGGCAACGCCCTCGGCTCCAATCCGATCCCGATCGTGGTGCCGTGCCACCGGGTGCTCCGCACCGGCGGGGACGTCGGCGGCTACGCTGGCGGACCCGAGCGGAAGCGCATCCTCCTCCGGCTCGAAGGCGCGTTGCCCCCGACGATCGCGTGAGCCTCCCGATCCGGATGACACCCCTCGGTAGACTGGCCGCGGGTGGGAGCGGAGAGTCCTCGGGACGCATGCGGATTGTTCGGGGTGTGGGCCCCGGGTGAGGACGTCGCCCGCCTGACCTACTTCGGTCTCTTCGCTCAGCAGCACCGGGGCCAGGAGTCCGCCGGGATCGCCGTGTCGGACGGTCAGAACATCCTCGTCTACAAGGATCTCGGCCTGGTCGCGCAGGTCTTCAACGAGGCCACGCTCACCGCCCTCCAGGGCGATCTCGCGATCGGCCACACCCGCTACTCGACGACCGGCTCGACGACCTGGGACAACGCCCAGCCGGTGTTCAAGAACGACGGCGTGCGCGCCCTCGCCCTCGGCCACAACGGCAACCTCGTGAACACGGCCGACCTGGTGGCGCGCCTGGGGCGCTCGTCGGCGGCCACGACGGACTCGGACCTGGTGGCCACGATGCTCGCGAACGAGATGGCTCATCACGATCTCGAGGGCGCCGCGATGCGGGTCCTGCCCGAGCTCGAGGGCGCGTTCTGCTTCGTGATGGCGGACGAGCGATCGGTCTTCGCCGCACGCGATCCCCACGGCCTGCGACCCCTCGCGGTCGGGAAGCTGCCGGGCGGGTTCGTCGTCGCCTCGGAGACGAGCGCGCTCGACATCGTCGGCGCCACGCTGATCCGCGAGATCGAGCCCGGCGAGCTGCTCAGGATCGACGACCGCGGTCTCCACGCGGTGCGGTTCGCGCAGAGCCCGCGGGCCGCCCTCTGCATCTTCGAGTTCGTCTACCTGTCGAGGGCCGACTCGCGGATGAAGGGCGTCACCGTGCACGAGGCCCGGCGCGAGATGGGACGGATCCTGGCGGCGGAGCACCCGGCCGACGCCGACCTCGTGATCGCCGTGCCGAACACCGGCCACTCCGCCGCACAGGGGTTCTCGGAGGTCTCGGGGATCCCGTACGGGGACGGCCTCCACAAGAACCAGTACGTCGGCCGGACGTTCATCCAGCCGCACCAGTCGCTCCGCGAGCGGGGCGTGAAGCTGAAGCTCAACCCGCTGCCCGACTCGATCCGCGGGAAGCGGCTGGTCGTGGTCGACGACTCGATCGTCCGAGGGACGACGACCCGCCAGATCGTCGCGATGCTCCGAGAGGCCGGCGCATCGGAGGTGCACATCCGCATCACCTGCCCGCCGATCCGCTGGCCCTGCTTCTACGGGATCGACATGAGCACCCGGGCGGAGCTCGTCGCGGCCGACCTCGCCGTGGAGGAGATCCGTTCTTACGTCGCGGCCGATTCGCTCGGCTATCTCTCCCTGGAGGGCCTGGTCCGCGCGACGGGGGAGCCGGCGGACGACTTCTGCCGCGCCTGCTTCGACGGCGAGTACCCGATCCCCGTCCCGGAGCACGCCGGCAAGTTCGTGCTGGAGGATCAGCTCCGGCTCCCGACGGCGTGAGCCGCGCGTACCGCGACGCCGGCGTGGATCCCGAGGCCGCGGCCAAGGCCGTAGCGCTGATCGCCGACCTCGCGGCGACCGCCCGTCGGCCCGAGGTCGCCGATCGGATCGGCGGCTTCGCCGGTCTGTACCGGCTCGACGAGACGCGACTCCTCGCCGCGGCCACGGACGGCGTGGGCACGAAGATCGAGATCGCGAGGCTCACCGGGCGACTGGACACCGTCGGGATCGACCTCGTTGCGATGTGCGCGGACGACGTCGTCTGCACCGGCGCCGAGCCGATGTTCGTCCTGGACTACCTGGCGATCGGCCGGGTCGACCCGATCCGGGTCGCCTCGATCGTCGAGGGGGTCGCCGAGGGGTGTCGGCGGGCCGGTGCCGCGCTGCTCGGCGGCGAGACCGCCGAGCACCCCGGCGTGATGGCCGAGGACGCCTTCGACCTCGCGGGGTGCTGCGTCGGCCTCGTCGAGGAGGATGCCCTCCTGGGGCCGCACCGGGTGGCGGAGGGCGACGTCCTCGTCGGCCTCGCCTCGAGCGGTCTCCACGCGAACGGCTTCTCGCTGGTCCGGTCCGTGCTCCTGCCGGCCCACGATCTCGAGGGTGCTCCGCCCGGGCTCGGTCGGTCGCTCGCGGACGAGCTCCTCGAGCCGTGCGCGATCTACGCGCCGGACGTGGTCGCGCTCGCGCGCGAGCGCCTGCTCCATGCCGCCGCGCACGTCACGGGCGGCGGCATCGCTGAGAACCTGTCGCGCGTCCTGCCGGACGGACTGGGCGCGACGATCCGCCGGGGTTCGTGGCCGGAGCACGCGATCTTCGGGATCCTGCGCGACGCGGCGGCGCTCCCCGACGAGGACCTGTTCGCGACGTTCAACATGGGCATCGGGATGGTGCTGGTCGCGGCCCCCGAACGGGCGGAGGACGTCGTGGGGCGCGGCGGACACCGAGCCTTCCGGATCGGGAAGGTGACCGCCGGATCGGGCGTTCGCGTCGTGTGACGATCCCGTGACGTCGGGGCGCGATTCCTGCCGGAGTGACTAGGTGAGCGTCCCCCGGCATGGGAGCATCGGTCAGATGGCCGAGGCCGGGAGGACCATCCGGAAACGATCCGTTGGACGTATGGAGCGCAGGGCGCCGGAGACCGTAGGGATGGATGAGATGAGCGAGCAGGGTGGCAGCGTGCTCGTCGTCGACGACGAGCCGCAGGTGGCGTGGGTCCTCCGCTTCAGCCTGGAGCACGAGGGCTACCGCACGTACACGGCCAGCAACGGGCTCGAGGCGCTCGAGGAGCTCGAGCGGCACCACCCCAAGGTCATGGTGCTCGACCTGATGATGCCGGAGATGGACGGCTGGGCCGTCCTCAACGCGATGAACAAGCTGCCCCTCGGCGACCGCCCCCGGGTCGTGATCGTGAGCGCCCTCACGGGGCCGGATGACAAGACGAAGGCCACCGCGCTGGGGGCCGACGCGTTCGTCCCGAAGCCCTTCGACGTCGAGGAGCTGATCGCGGTCCTCGACGGGCTCGCGCAGGCTTCCTGAGCTCAGTCCCCGCCGGGCACGACCTTCCCGAACCGGATCCCGCGCGCCGGCACCCGCACTTCGGACCCGTCCCTCTTCCGGACGAAGTACGTCTCGGCGTCCTCGTCCCAGCGCTCGAGCACGCCGACGGCCTCACCCACGTAGCCGTTCGGGAGCTCGAACTGGAACGAGACGCGCTTGCCCAGGTCGTCGGGTGTGACCCGGTTCCGTTCCTCGACCATGACGCTCGCGAGGATAGCGCTCAGAGACGGAGGACCGACTCGGCCGCCAGCCAGAACAGACGCTCCCGACCCTCCGCGTGCCCGAGCCATCCCCGCTCGTCCCACGCGTCGCCGGAGAGATCGTCGCCGGCGTAGAGGAGCTGGCCGATCGTCGCGCCGCGGAACTCGGCGATCGCGAACAGGGCGGCCGCCTCCATCTCGACGGTGAGGCATCCCTCGTCGCGTCGGCGGGCCATCCGCTCGCGCGTCTCCCGGTAGATCGCGTCGGTGGTCCAGGTCGATCCGGTGACGTACGGGATGTCGTGCGCCTCGAGCGTCTCGCGGATCGCCTCGACCGCCCGAGGGCTCGCGTCCACGGCGCGGCTCGCCGGGAGGTAGTGATAGCTCGTGCCCTCGTCCCGGACCGCGGACGTGGGCACGACCAGGTGTCCGAGCGTCAGGTCCGGCACCAGGGCGCCGGCGCCGCCGCACGCGACGAACGAGCGACACCCCTTCGCGATCGCCTCCTCGAGGAACCCGGCCGCGAGGGGCGCTCCCACGCCGGGATGGAACAGGCCGAAGCGACGTCCGTCCCACTCGAGCTCCCAGAACGGGTGGACCCCGTGCTCCGCCCGGAACGGCGACCGCTCCGCGACGGCGTGGCTCTCGACGACCTTCTCGATCACCTCCTGGAAGAAGCACAGGACCACCCGCGTCGGGACGTCGGCCTCCGCCGCGATCACGGTGGCGGGTTCGATCACCGCCTCCGCCGCGGCGTCGAACTCGAGGATCGGCGCGTCCCCGCCCTCGGCCATCGGTGGCTAGCCGACCCGCGCGATGCTGCCGGCCGGCGGCTCCGGGAACGCGTCGGGGTGCAGCGCCCACGCGAGGATCTCCAGGCCGTCCACGATCCGCGGGCCGGGACGCGAGAAGTACGAGGTCGCATCGACGGCGAACACATTGCCGTTGCGGGCCGCCGGGGTCTCGCGCAGCTCCGGATGCCCCACGATGCCCCCTGCCTCCTCCTCCGCCTCCTCGAGGTAGTAGCCGCAGGGCATGAACACGATCGCCTCGGGGTTCGCGTCGCGGATCTCGCGGTGCGTGACGACGCGCGACGGGCCGCCCTTCTCCGACAAGAGGTTGATCCCGGCGGCGGCCTCCACCATCTCCGGCACCCAGTGTCCCGCGGCGAAGGGAGGGTCGGACCACTCGAGGCAGAAGACGTTCAGCATCGGGAGCCGAACGGCGACCTCCTTGACGTGCGCGACGCGCGCGCGGAGGGAGGCCGCGAGCTCCGCGGCCTCCTCGGCCCGCTCGAGCACCTTCCCGACGATCTCGATCTGCGCGATCACGTCGTGGAGGGTGTTCGGATCCATCGAGACGACCTTGGCGTCCGGGAGGCCGAGCATGTCGAGGGCCCGCTGGACCTGGCCCGAGGGCACGGCGCAGACGCGACAGAGGTCCTGGGTCAACACCACGTCGGGCTGCTCGCGTCGAAGGAGGTCGGTGTCGAGGACGTAGAGCGGCTCCTGCGCGTCGAGCTTGCCTCGCACGGCCCGGTCGATCTCGAGCGCCGGCAGGGGCCGGCCCTGCGCGAGGGCGCTCCGGGACACGACGGGCTTCGTGACGGCCTCGGCCGGATGGTCGCACTCGTCGGTGACACCCACGAGCGACTCGCCGAGGCCGAGCGCGAACACGATCTCGGTGGCCGAGGGCAGCAGCGACACGACCTTCATGGCGGCAAACGTTATCGCGGGAGTTCGCGGAGGGCGTCGAGGTCGGCGAGCGTCCTCACCAGGTCCGTGAGGGCGCGGCCCGCGGCGGCGCCGTCCAGGACCCGGTGATCGAACGTCAGGCTGATCGTGCACGCGGGCCGGGCCTCGACGGTGCCGGCCTCAGTGACGAGGGCACGCGGCGCGATCACGCCCAGCGCGATCGTGACCGCGCCCGGCGGGTTGAGCAGCGGCGTGCCTGCCTCGCTGCCGTAGCTGCCCGTGTTGCTGACCGAGATCGTCGCGCCGGACAGGTCGGCGGGACCGAGGGTCCCGGCCCGCGCCGCCTCGGCGAGCCCTTCGATCTCCGACGCCAGCGCCCCGATCCCCCGCGATCCCGCGTCGCGCACCACGGGGACGAGCAGCCCTCGCTCCGTGTCCACGGCCACGCCCGCATGGATCGAGCGATGCGTCACGATCGCGTCCCCGTCCCAGGACGCGTTCACGAGTGCGTGCGCGGCGATGGTCCGGCAGAGCGCGGCCAGGAAGACCGGGAGCGGCGAGACCTCGAGGTCGCGCCGGAACCGGTCGAGCGCGGTCGCGTCGAGCGTCCGGAACGTGGTGACGTGGGGGATCGCGGCCGAGCGCTCCAGCCGCGCCGCCACCGCCCGCCGGACCGGGGTCAGCGGAACCCGCTCGCCGTCCGTCTCCGTCTCCTCACCCGCCGTCCCGGACGACGCTCGCCGCACGTCGTCGGCGGTGACGCGCCCGTTCGGGCCCGTTCCCTCGACACTCGCGAGGGCGACGCCGAGGTCCTTGGCCAGTTTCCGCACCGCGGGCGTGGCGGCGACCGGGCCGGCGGTGCCGCGCTCGACGGCCCTCGCCGGCCGTTCCGGGATGGCGCTCGACGGCGCAGGCTCGCTCGGCCGCGCCGGCGACCCGTCCCCACCGGCCACGCCGAACGTCACGAGGGGCGCGCCGACCGCCACGGTGTCGCCGGCGCCCGCGTGCAGCGACGCGATCGTGCCGGCGAACGGCGACGGGATCTCCACCGTCGCCTTCGCCGTCTCGATCTCGACGAGCGGCTGGTTCAGCTCGATGTCCTGGCCCTCGGCCACGAGCCAGGACACGATCTCGCCCTCCTCGAGCCCCTCCCCGAGGTCAGGCATCGCGAAGATCCGCTCGGCCGTCAGTAGGACGTCACCCGCCTGATCGCGTCCGCGATCCGGTCGACGCTCGGGAGGTACACGGCCTCCAGCGCGGCCGGCGGGTACGGCACGTCCCAACCGGTGACGCGCGCCACGGGCGCCTGGAGGTGGTCGAACGCCTCCTCCATCACGCGGGCCGCGACCTCCCCGCCGAGCCCCAGGGTCTTCGGCGCCTCGTGGACGACGACGACCCGCCCGGTCTCCCGGGCGCACCGGCCGATCAGCGGGACGTCGAGTGGCGCGAGCGACCGGAGATCCACGACGCGCGTCGAGATGCCTTCGCCCTCGAGCGACTCGGCGGCGTCGAGGCACCGCGTGAGCATCGCGCCGTAGGTGAACACCACCGCCGCGTCGCCGTCCCGGACGACCCGCGCCTCTCCGAGGCGCGGGTCGTCCGAGGACAGCTCGCCCTCCTCCTTGGCCCAGTATCTGGCCTTCGGCTCCAGGAACACGACCGGGTCGGGGTCGTCGATCGCCAGTCGGAGCAACCGGTAGCCGTCCAGGGCGCCCGAGGGCGCCACGACCTTCAAGCCCGCCGTGTGCGCGAAGTACGTCTCGGGACTCTCGCCGTGGTGCTCCTTGCCGCGGATCCCGCCGAACGACGGGATCCGGATCACGATCGGGAGGTCGACGCGGCCCCTGGTCCGGTTCCGGTACTTCGCGACGTGCGAGACGATCTGCTCGAACGCCGGGTACGAGAAGCCGTCGAACTGCATCTCGACCACGCTCTTCCAGCCCGTGAGCGCGAGGCCGATCGCGGCGCCGACGATCCCGGCCTCCGCGACCGGCGTGTCGAACACGCGATCCTCTCCGAACTTCTCCTGGAGTCCGTCGGTGACCCGGAAGACGCCGCCGAGGCGACCCACGTCCTCGCCGAAGACCAGCAGGCGCGGGTCCTCGTCCATGGCGTCGAGGAGCGCCCGGTTCAGCGCGCCGGAGAGCGTCCACTCAGCCACCGAGGGCCTCCTCGCGTTGCCGCGCGAGCTCGGGGGGCGTCTCGGCGAACGTCCAGTCGAACACCCACTCGGCGGGCGGAGGGTCGCTCGACGTGACCCCGGCGCGGACCTCGCTCACCCACGCCGTCGCGTCGTCGTCGACCGCTCGGACGAACGCGTCGTCGGCGTGGCGCGACGCGAGCAGCCACGCGCCGTACCGGTCGATCGGGTCGAACGCCCGCCACCGCTCGACCTCCTCCTCGTCGCGGTACCGCGAGGCGTCGTCGGCCGTCGTGTGCGGGCCGAGCCGGTACGTGAGGGCCTCGATCAGCGTCGGTCCGTCGCCCGCCCGAGCGCGTCGGACGGCCTCCGTCGTCACGTGATACACGGCGAGCACGTCGTTGCCGTCCACGCGCACACCCGGGAAACCGAGCCCATCGGCCCGCCTCCAGATCTCGCCCGCCGTCTGCAGGCCGGTCGGCACGCTGATCGCCCACCCGTTGTTCTGACAGAACAGGATCGCGGGCGCCTGGAAGACCGCGGCGAGGTTGGCGCCCTCGTGGAAGTCGCCCTCGCTCGCGCTGCCGTCGCCGAAGTACGCCAGCGCGCAAGCGTCGGATCCGTCCTTCCGGAGCCCGATCGCGACGCCGACGGCGTGACAGATCTGGGTCGCGACCGGCACGCAGATCGGTCCGAAGCGCGTCGCCCTCGGGTCGTACGGGCCGCCGTGCCACGTGCCCCGGTGGTAGGCGAGGTACTGCGCCGGGTCGACGCCCCGGACCAGCGCGGCGGCGAGCTCCCGGAACGTCGGGAACGCCCAGTCCTCGTCGCCGAGGGCGAACGCCGACCCCACCTGGGCGGCCTCCTGCCCTTCGAACGGGGGATAGACGGTGAGCTCGCCCTGGCGCTGGAGCGCCATGCACTCCCGGTCGAGGCGCCTCGCCCGCACCATGTGCCGGTAGAGCTCCCGCAGCTGCTCGGGCGAGAGCCCCACGTCCGCGTCGCCGACGACGGTGCCGTCGGCCTCCAGGATCCGGACCGGCTCCGTGCCGGCCCAATGCGCGGGCGCGTCCATCTCAGCTCCACGGTCGAGGACGCCGAGAGCATAGGAGCCATGAGCAGCCGGAAGCACCCCGACGCTAGACTCCGCGACGTGGTCCCGAGTGCCTACCTGCGCGTCTACCAACCCCTCGACGCGTTCGAACGCAACGAGCAGCTCCGGTGGGAGCGGTACCTGCTCACGGCTCGCGCGCCGCGCCGCTTCCGGCGGTACTTCGAGCGAGCCGAGGACGGGCTGGGGATCGTCGCGCCCGCCGAGGGGGAGCACGCGGAGATCGCGGTCGTCGACGGCCGGACGTACGTGAGCCCGTGGCGACTCCGGATGCGCGTGCTCGCCGCGGCCCTCGCGTTCCGTGAGACCCGTCCGGTCGAACTCGCCGACCGGTTCCTGTCGAAGAAGGACGGGCGGCGGGCGGCGCGCGAGCTGCACCGCCTCCGACGTCGAGACCCGCTCGCCGTGGCCTTCTGCCACCAGAGCCCGTGGCACGTCCCGATCCGGTGGTTCGCGCTCTTCACCGACGAGGAGCGCTGGCTGGGGGAGGACGAGCACGGACGTTGGCGGTTGCGCTACCGGACCACGGCGCGCCGCGCGCTCCGACGCGTCGGACAGGCGATCCCGGTGTTGCGTCGATCGGACCTCGGTCCGATCAGCGACCTCCTGATGGACCTGCACGAGTGGATCGCGCTGTTCGATCCTCGATCGCTCGTGGAGCTCGACTACGGGGGCCTGTGCGACTTCCTCACGTGGGACGAGCTGGACGACGACCGGAGCGTCCGCGACCTCAACCTGGCGTTGGAAGCGCTCGAGCGTCACGAGTTCCCCCGCTCAGCCGAGATCTACCAGGGCGTGCTGGCGCACTGGGCCGAGATCCGGGGCCACGAGCTCCTGAACTGACTCGCCTCCGGGGCCAGACGATCGCGGGTGGTGGGGAGGGGCGGAATCGAACCGCCGACACCGCGGTTTTCAGCCGCGTGCTCTGCCGGACTGAGCTACCTCCCCGGACGGTGAGCAAGGGTACCGCGAGGCGACGAGGACAGAGACGGGCGGGGACATCGTCCCCGCCCGTCTCGAGATACCTGAGGGAACCCCTCAGTCGAGGATGCTGACACCCCCGGGTCCGACGAGGAGTCCGGCGATGATCAGGATGACCCCCCAGAGCACACCGCCACGGACGATCGTCACGATCCCGGCGATCACCAGGACCGCCGCGATGATCCAGAGGATCGTGTCCGTCGTCCCTTCGTTCGCCTCCTGGGCGAGCATCGCGAGCGTTGAAAGCACGTTGCCTCCTTCCTGTCGAGCAGGGGTATCCCCGTTGACGCGACGCGGCAAACGTCCCCCGGAGACATGAAGAGGGCCTCCCGAAGGAGGCCCTGGTGAGCAGCGCGCCCGACGGGCTTCGATCCCGCGATCTCCGCCTTGACAGGGCGGTGAGGACGACCAGACTCCTCTACGGGCGCAGATGGTGCAGTTGCCGTGCCCCCAACGGGATTCGAACCCGTGCTACCGCCTTGAAAGGGCGGCGTCCTAGGCCGCTAGACGATGGGGGCCTGCCCCTCGCCATCTTCCCATCGGGGACCGGCCCAGAGAGTATAGCCCTCGTCCCGGCGCCGCTCTGCCGAGGTCAGGCGGCGCGTCCGTCGCAGACGAGGTCGACGTCGGACCCGTTCGCGGCGACGGCGGCCTGGAGGTCGTCGCACCGAGCCTTCGTCTCGGCCGCCGCGTTCCCGAACGCCGGCTGGAGGGCCTCCAGGATCTCCGCCGCGCCCGTGAACCCGGCGTCGCGGACGCCCGCCGCGACCGCCAGCTGAGAACGCCACGCATCCTGGTACGCGCGCTGGGAGGCTGCGAGCTCCTCCGGTGGCTCCAGCTGGCCCAGGGCGTCCACGACGTCCTGGGCCAGGCGGGTGCTCTGGTCGATGTAGACCATGAGGACGGCCATCCGATCCTCGCCCTCCGAGGCCCCCTCCAGCCGCCTCCGCAGATCCCGCTGCAGGCCTCGCTGCTGGATCTGCCCGGTCTCGCTCACCCGCTGGAGCTGCGTGAAGTAGTCGCCGACGGCAGGCCCGACGTCGTCGCCCGACCCGCATGCGCCGAGGAGCACCACGAGGATCGTCGCAGCGACGGGTCGGAGGATGCGCACGACGGGAAGGGTGCCAGCGGGTCGTCGGAAGCGGCAACCGCTCAAGGAGCGGTTGCCGCCACCCGACACACAGGTATGGCCCACGGCGAGCTCAAGGCGGTGCTCGAGTGGCTCGGCGTCGTCGAACCCGACCGCTCGCGTCGCGAACCGATCGCCGTGCCCCGCTGGGCTCCGTACGCGGTCGCGGCGCTCCTCGTCTCCGTCGCAGCGATCAGCGCCCTCGCGATCGAGGCCGCGCTCGGTCTGCGGGTCTGAACCGGTCGCCCACGCGGACCTCGGCTCTCCCGCCGCATTCGAGGACGTGCCGGGCGCCGACCGGGCCAATCGTTCCCCGTCGAGGTCGGCATCGGCGCACGGCGATCACCCGAAGCTGCCGATCCAGGAACACGATCGTGATCGCTTCGGACATGCCGTAGGTGTGCACGCTCCGGCACCGCCGGAACAGCATCCCCTCCCTTGGGCCCGGCGGCGGATGGCCTCGCAGCCCGCGCATCCGTTCCCATCTGGTCTGGGGGACGAGCACGCGCCACCCGCCGCCGGGCCCGTCCAGCAGCTCCGTCCGCATCGGGCCACCCTACGTTCCGCCGCCGACGCCGTTTCCACCGACCGCCTGCCGGGTAGTCCACGTCCGAGGTCCCCCGCCCGATCCGGGCGGGGCATCCGTACACGAGGAGGATGGGATGGATCGGGCACAGCTGACCGAGCTGCTGTATCAGGCGCTCGAGACGGAGCAGGGCGGCGTCAAGATCTACGAGAACGCGGTGCGCTGCGCGCAGAACGACGACCTGAAGAAGGAATGGGGGGAGTACCTCGAGCAGACCCGGAACCACGAGGTCGTGATGCTGCGGGTCCTCGACGGGTTCGGCCTCGATCCGTCCGTGGAGACGCCGGGGCGCCAGATCATCCGGAACAAGGCGCGGACCCTCGTCGGATCGATGGACGAAGCGCGCAAGGCCAACCCGGTCGCCGCGCAGCTCGTCGCGGCCGAGTGCGTGGTGGAGGCGGAGTCCAAGGACCACATGAACTGGGAGCTGATCGGCGAGGTCACGAAGAAGCTGACCGGCGAGGAGGCGAAGATCCTGAAGGAAGCCCACCAGGAAGTGGAAGAGGAAGAGGACGAGCACCTCTACCACACGATGGGATGGGCCCGGGAGCTCTGGCTCGAGTCCCTCGGGATGCCGGCCGTGCTTCCGCCGCCGGAGGAGCAGAAGCACACGAAGACCGCGATCGGCGCGGACCGCGCGAAGCAGTCCCGGACGGAGATGCTCTGACCCGGGCCGGGTTCTCAGGAGGGGGCTGGCATGAGCGAGCGATCGAGCGGCGCACACGCGTTCTTCAGCGAGTTCTCGACCGCCGTCGCCAGATGGACCGGTAGCCCCTGGGCGATGCTGATCGCGGCCGCGCTCGTCGTCGTCGCCCTGTCCGCGGTGGGCGTGGCGATCACCAACATCGGGATCTCGATCGTGACGCTCCTGATGGTGTTCGTTCTGCAGAACACCCAGAACCGGGACTCGGCGGCCCTGCACCTGAAGCTGGACGAGGTCGTCCGGGTCGAGCCGGAGGCACGCGACGAGATCCGCGGGGCGGAGGAGAAGCCGGTGGACGAGATCACCGAGCTGTACGAAGAGGAGCGCGACGCCCAGGTCGAGCGGGCAGACGCATTCGAACGCCTCACCTGATCGCCGGGTGGGGCGGGCAGGATTCGAACCCGCGACACGAGGGTTAAAAGCCCCCTGCTCTAACCGGACTGAGCTACCGCCCCTAGAACGTGATTGTAGGAAGGCTCACCATGGGCGGGAGGCCGGCGAGCCTCGGTCGCCGCTGGCTCGAGCCTCGCACGCCTGGGACCATCCAGGAGATGGGTGTCAGCTGGATCGGCCGCTCGCTCGTGGTCGCCTTCCTCTCCGTGACGACGTGCACGCCGGATCGGCCTCACGAGCGAAGCGAGCCCGCCCCGATCGCGCCATCGCCGGATGCGTCGGCGCCTGTCGGAGACCCGTCGGAAGCGCCGAGCGGTGACGCGGGACCGCTCGGACCGTCGCTTCCCCAGCCGAACGCCCGCATTCCGCGAGATCCTGCTCGCCTCGCCGCGAGGTTGACGGCGACGAGCCGTGCGCTGGACCGATCGATCGAACAGTGGCGTTCGTCGGGCGGGACCGAGGCTTGGCCGCCGCCGAGGTCCGTTGCATGGCTCGCGCTCGACCAGCAGCGGACGTACCAGCTCCTCGCGACGATGGGCGGCACCAGGCGCAGGGCGACCCTCGCACGCCTGGCGCCGGCCATCCGACCGGAAGCGCGTGATGCCACGTACGCCTCGATGCGCTTGGCGTCGGGCCTGGCGGGCATCGTCGTGGACGACCCCGCGGAGATGCGGACGCGGGCGCCGCTCCCGGCGGCCACGCTCCGCCGCTACTACGCTCGGGCCGCGCGGCGCTTCGGCGTTCCCTGGACGCTGCTCGCCGCCGTGCACTTCATCGAGACGAAGTTCGGCAGGGTGATCTCATCCAGCTGGGCAGGCGCGCAGGGCCCCATGCAGTTCCTCCCCTCCACGTGGGAGGCCTACGGCTTGGGAGGGGACATCCACGAACCTCGAGACGCGATCTTCGGGGCTGCGAACTACCTCGCGGCGACCGGATCCCCCCGAGACGACCGAGCGGCGCTCTGGGCGTACAACCCCGTCGACTACTACGGCGACGCCGTTCTCGCCTACGACCGGCTGATGCGTCGCGACGTCCGGTCCTTCTACGCCCTCTACAACTGGCAGGTCTTCGTCCGCGGCCGGTCCGGTCTCGTGCAGCTCACGGGTCCGGGCGCCGACGCGTAGCGAGGCAGTCCCTCAGTCCACGTACCGGTTCGTGATCGGCATCCGCCGGTCGCGCCCGAACGCCTTGGGGGTGATCTTGATCCCCGGGGCCGCCTGGCGCCGCTTGTACTCGGCACGGTCGATCATCCGGACGATCCGCTCGACCGTCGCGCGGTCGTGCCCGCCTTCGACGATCTCGTCGACGCCGAGATCGTCCTCCACGTAGGCCTCGATGATCGGGTCGAGGTCCTCGTACGGGGGCAGGGAGTCGGTGTCCTTCTGGTCCGGCCGCAGCTCGGCCGAGGGAGGCTTCGTCAGGACGCGCTCCGGGAACGGCTCCCCGGGACCCTCGGCGTTGCGCCACCGTGCCAGCTCGTAGAGCAGCGTCTTGGGCACGTCCTTGACCGGCGCGAATCCGCCGGCCATGTCGCCGTACAGCGTCGAGTAGCCGACCGCGTACTCGCTCTTGTTCCCCGTGGCCAGGACGAGCGAGCCGAACTTGTTCGAGACGGCCATCAGCAGGTTGCCCCGGATCCGGGCCTGGAGGTTCTCCTCGGTGACGTCTGCCTCGCGCCCCTCGAAGAGGGGCGCGAGCGTCGATCGATACGCGTCGAAGACGCGATCGATCGACGCGGTGTCCAGTCGCACGCCCAGGCGACCGGCCACGTCCGCGGCGTCCTCGAGGCTCTCCCCGCTCGAGTAGGGCGACGGCATCGCGAGTACCCGGACCCCGTCGGGTCCGAGCGCGTCGGCGGCGACGACGGCGACGAACGCAGAGTCGATCCCGCCGGACAGCCCGAGGACCACGTCGTCGAACCCGTTCTTGCGGACGTAGTCGCGCAGACCCAGGACCAGGGCGCGATAGATCGACCCCGGCGGCTCGATCCACTCGCCGTCGCGTTCCGCACGTGCGCCGCTGTCGTCCACGTCGACGACGAGCAGGTCCTCCTCGAAGAACGGCGCTCGGCACGCGACCTCCCCGTCGGGCCCGACGACCACGGAGCCCCCGTCGAAGACGATCTCGTCCTGCCCGCCGACGGCGTTCACGTACGCGATCCAGCCCCCGAACTCGCGCGCGCGGTCGCGCAGCACCCCGAGCCGCTCCTCGAGCTTCCGGCGGTGGTACGGCGACCCGTTGATGTTGGTTACGAGCGGGACGCCCGCGTACTCGGAGAACGGCCGGCCCGCGTGCCAGACGTCCTCGCACACCGACAGACCCACGGAGATGCCGCCCACCGTGACCTGCTCCGTGCGTTCGCCGGGCACGAAGTACCGCTGCTCGTCGAACACCCCGAAGTTCGGCAGCACGATCTTGTGGTAG
Organism: Actinomycetota bacterium; assembly: GCA_036281075.1. Taxonomy (GTDB): domain Bacteria; phylum Actinomycetota; class UBA4738; order UBA4738; family HRBIN12; genus JAJNBA01. Next base: position 96,118 of record DASUPO010000105.1, read on the forward strand.
CGAGCGCGGACCTCGCCGCCCGCGAGGAACGCGGCCGCGTTGTGGAGCCCCCGCTCGCTCCTGTCCACGAAGCCCGCGATCACCGGGCAGGCGTCGGCGGTCTTGGCCGCGAGCTCCTCCAGCGCGGCGAGGTTGTCCCGGACGAACTCGGGGCGGAGCACGAGGTCCTCCGGCGGATAGCCGGTGACCGAGAGCTCCGGGAAGCACACGAGCTCGGCCTCCGCCTCGGCCGCTCGCGCCGCCGACGCCGCCATCGCCTCGACGTTGCCGGCGAGGTCGCCGACCGTGAGGTTCAGCTGGCCGAGCGCGATGCGAGGCACACGGTCAGCGTAGCGCGGACCATGGCGCGACTCAGCGATCGGGTTCGGCCCCGCTCCAGCTACTCCGGCCCGCCGATGTCGACGTTGTACGCCTCCCAGACGAGGTCGGCGCCCTTCTGGCGGTGGCGGATCAGCCGCCCGATCAGCCGCTGGAGGTCGTCCCGCGCATCGTCGAGCGGCCACGGGAGCCCGCCGATCTCGACCTGCTCGACCCTGGCGTGCATCTCCGCCACGACCGCCGTGATGTCCGGGTGCTCGTCGCGGAGGCGGTCGACGGTCCCCGCCAGCCGGGGCGAGGTCCCGACGATCTCCTCGTAGAGCCCGCCGGGCTTCTCGGTTCCGTCGACGTGCTCGTCCCATGCGTCGCGGACCGCGGTCATCTCCTTGGTGACCCGCCGCGTCCAGTCGGGGATCCGGCCGGCAGCCGGCGAGGAGATGGCCTGCTCGAGGGCGACCAGGGCCTCGTGCAGCGTGCGACGGCGACGAGCCGCTTCCCGGAGCGCCGGCGTGCGTTCGTTCCCGTTGCCGCCCATGGTTTCCGTCTCTTCAGCCAAGGCGCCCACTGTAGCCGGGGCCGCCGACCAGCCGCAATCTAGGCTCGCGAGCGGCCCGTACTACTCCCGACCCGGAAGGAGACCCGTGACGGGACCGACGAAGAGGAGCCTGGCCGCGCTCTGGCTGTCGGTCGTCCTGCTCCTCGGATCGGCGGTAGCGGCGGACGCCGCGACCGTGGGCGTCCGCGGGATCTTCAACGGCGTCCGGTACGTGTGGAGCCCCAACGCCAGGACGATCGCTCCGGGAACGGCCATCCGCTGGCGCGCCGTCGACGGCAACCACAACATCAAGTCGAGGGGAGCGAACTGGAGCTACTTCCGCAACCTGCCCGTCGGGTCGACGAGGACGCGGACGTTCAACCGTCGCGGGACGTTCCGCTACTACTGCACGATCCACGGCTTCGTCTCGAACGGCGTGTGCTCCGGGATGTGCGGCCGGATCGTCGTCAGCTGACGCCGGCGGCGGAGAGCTCCTGCAGCGTGGCGCGGGCGAGCGCCGCCGAGACCGTGTTGCCCTTGGCCTCGTAGAGGGCGAGCGCGTCGTCGGCCGCCTCCGCCGCCTCGGCGAGGCGGCCGGCGGCGCGCAGCACCTCGGCGAGGTCCAGCGCGGCGTCACCCTGCGAGTTCAGGTCGTCCGACGCCTGGATCAACGCGACCGCCTCGCGCGCGAGCTTCTCGCCCTCGGCCGTCTCCCCTCGCGCCGCGAGGATCTTCGCCCGGACGCCGCGCCACCGGAACTGCGACGTGACGTCGTCCTGGGCGGCGACCTCCTCGCTGATCGTCGTGTGCTCCTCGGCGCCGTCCAGGTCGCCCTGCCGGTAGAGCACCTCGGAGAGGAGCGCTGCCGTCGTCGAGATGTAGTTCGTCTCACCCATCCGCTCCAGCGACTCGTAGTCGCGCCGCAGTTCCCGCTCCGCCGCCTCGAGGTCGCCGTTGAGCATCTCCACCGGACCGGAGTCGAACGACGTCTGCGCCGCCAGGAACGTCCACCCGAGCTCCTCCAACGACGCCCGGCTCTTCCGGTACAGCGCCCGGGACTCCTCGATGTTGCCGCGCATCGCCTCGAGATGCGAGAGCGCCGCCTCGAGCAGCGCCTCGGGCTTCCGATCCCCGTGGACCTCGTCCAGGAGCGCCCTGCAGCGTTCGATCGCGTCCGGCACGGGGGTCGGCCCGCTCAGCGCGCAGTAGCCGAGCGAGGGGATCGCGCGGGCGACCATCAACCGGTTCCCGGCCATCCGCGCGTGATCGAGCGTCAGCTGCGCCGCGGCCTCCGACTCGCCCCACTGGAGCCCCATCTCGCGGACGAACATGATCAGCCGCCAGGCCCTTGCGAGGCCCTCGTGGGCCTCCAGGGTCTCGAGCTCGGGCAGGTGCGCCTCGACCCCGGAGACGATCGTCGGCTCGACCGCCTCGGGGTCCACCGTGTACAGGAGCTCGAGCTCCTGGATCTGCGCGGTCGCCTCCAGGACACGGTCGGAGAGCTCGTGGGCCTCGTCGATCGCCGCGTGGAGCATCGCCGCGGCCTCGTCGAAGTTCCCCTGCTCGGTCAGCGCCTCCGCGGCATCCAGGCGCAGGCGAGGTCGCTCGGGGTCTCCCGGCGGCAAGAGGGCCGCCGCCCGCTGGAGCATGTTCGCCGCGGCCGGGATGTCGCCCCGGGCGAGCGCCCGGCGGCCGGCCGACGAGAGGTAGCCGCCCCCGCGCACGCCGATCTGCCAGACCTTCTCGTCGTTCGGCGTCAGCTGTTGGAGCGTGAAGAACGCCTGCTCCAGGTGGTACCCCCGGATCTCCTCGAACTCGAGGACACGGTCCGACGCGACCCGCTCGAGCCAGTCGATGAAGCGGACGTGCAGCTCGGCCCTCGTCCGCTTCAGGAGCCCGTGGTACGCGGCCTCCCGGATCAGGATGTGCATGAACCGGTAGGCCTCCTGCCCGGCGAAGCTCGACTCGTGCGGCGTCACGAGCTCGCGGTTCGTGAGGGTCTGCAGGCTCTCGCCCGCGTGCCGGCGGACCTCGTCGGGGGAGAGGTCCTCGACGGCGCCGCGGAAGAAGACCTGGCCGATCACCGCGGCCCGCTCGACCACGACGCGATCGATCGGACCGAGCCGGTCGAGACGCGCCGATAGGAGCGCCTGGATCGTGGGCGGGATCGTGATCGCGCCGACCTCGCGGATCAGGACCCAGCGCCCGCGGTCGTCCCGGGCCAGGATCCCGTCGTCCAGGAGCATCGAGAGCATCTGTTCGACGAACAGCGGGTTGCCCTCGGCTGCCTCGACGATCTTCGCTCGGACCTGCTCGTCGAGTTCCGCGGTCCCGAGGAGGTTCGCCGCGACCTCGGCGCTGTCCTCGTCGGACAGGGACTGCAGGATCACGATGCGGTGGTCTTCGAGCTCTTCACCCCAGCCCGGATGTGCGTCGACGAGGTCGGGTCGCGCCGAACAGGCGAGGACGATCGGGGCATCGGTCATCATGCTCGCGACCGACTTGATCAGATCGAGGAACGTTCGCTCCGCCCAGTGGATGTCGTCGATGAGCACGATCAGCGGCTCGCCGTGGGAGATCAGTTCGAAGAACCGACGAGCCGCCCAGAACGTCTCCTCCACCGGGAAGTTCGCGCTGGAAAGCCCGATCGCGGCCGCGATCCGTTCCGTGACGTCCCGCGCGTCGTCGCCGAGCAGCTCGGCGAGCTTCCGCTGCGCCTCGGCCGCGGGGTCGTCGTTCCCGATCCCGGCCTCCGTGCGCGCGATCTCGGCGAGCGGCCAGAACGTCAATCCCTCGCCGTAGGAGAGACAGCGTCCGCGAAGCGTTCGGACACCCGAGCGGCTCATGAACTCCTGGAGGAGTCGGGACTTCCCGGTGCCCGCGGGCGCGACGACCGTGACGATCTGGCAGCGGCGTCGCTCGATCGCGCGAGCGAGGACGTCGTTCAGGACCTTCAGCTCCGCCTCGCGCCCGACGATCGGGGCGTCGAGCCGCCGGGCGACTCCCTCCTCCTGGTGGCCGACCGAGATCAGGCGGTAGGCGGGCGTTCGCTCCGCCTTGCCCTTCAGCTCCAGCGGCTCGACCGGCTCCGCGATCACCGCGTCCTTCACCAGCCGGTACGTCGATTCCCCGAGGAGGATCTCCATCGTCGGCGCGTTCTGCTCGAGGCGAGCGGCCGTGTTCACCGTGTCCCCGGTGACGAGCCGGTGCCCGACGCTCACGTCGCCGGCGACGACCTCGCCGGTGTTCACCCCGGTGCGGTTCTCGATCCGGACGCCGTAGGTCTCCTCGAACCCGGCGTTCAACCCGACGAGGGCCTCCTGCATCTCGGCCGTGGCCCGGACGGCGCGGAGCGCGTCGTCCTCGTGGAGCTGCGGCAGGCCGAAGACCGCCATGATCGCGTCGCCGATGTACTTCTCCACGGTGCCGCCGTGCTTCTCGAGCACTTCGCGCATCGTGTTGAAGTACGTGTTCAGGGCTTCGCGGAGCGCCTCGGTGTCCAGGCGCTCCGCGAGCGCGGTCGAGCCCTTGAGGTCCGAGAAGACGATCGTGACGATCTTCCGGACCTCTTCGGGGACGACCTCGGCCGCGGCGAGCTGGGCCCCGCACATCCCGCAGATGCGGAAGCGGTCGGGATTCTCTTCGCCGCAGCTCGGACAGGTCTGCACCGCAAAAGTGTACGCCCGGCCCCTGAGGGGCCGGGCGCACGTTGCTCCAGGTGGGGCGGTAGATCAGGTGCGGCGGGGCGGGTCTCCTCCAGGCACCCAGCCGATCGCGGTGCTCCCGCCCTTCCCGTCGGCGTTCTGACTCACGATGCATGGCGCGGACGCCGAGGGATTGGCGGTCGGGCACTTCGGTGCGATCGCCACCCAAAGGTCCTTCACGCCGTCTAGATCGGTGTCGAGCTGAACGGGGTCGGCTCCACTCGCGTCCCACGCAGCCTCCGTCACGAGACCGATACACCAGTCGGCGTGGGCCTGCCCGTTGTTCGCTGACGCCCTCCATTCCGCCTTCGAGATGTGGGTCACCAACCTCACGGGTGCGAGGGGCGCACTCCCCGTCGTGGCGTACGAGTAGATCCTGTTGTCGAAGACCGCCTTCTGCCCTGGGCACTGGAGCCCGGGCAGCTCGTTGAAGAGCTCGCTGGCCCCGAGCGATCCAGCTGCCGTGAGCGTGTACGTGTCACCGTCGTTCCCGCGCAGTTTCGCGACGCAGGTATCCGACCCACCCGTACAGGATTCGCCGTCCTCCCAGATGTCGAATCCCGCCGAGGTGATGCCGGGAACCGAGGGCCCCCTCGTCGTCACTGGCACCAACGCGTAGTCCGTGAACTGCGGCTCGTTCTCCGTGCCGATCGAGAGCGTCCCCAGGCCGAACGTCGCGACGCCTTCCACGGGCACCTGGTCATCCACGTTCAGATCCCCGGAGGCGAAGCCCGTGCCCTCCTCGAGCTCGAACCCGATGGGCTTGTTGAAGTTCGTGATCCTCGCCTTCGTGACGGCGTCGACCACTTCGACCCGGACGAACCCCGACCCGGTGTTGAGATCGGCCGTTCTGATCGTGGCGTTCACCTCAGCGTCTTGCGGCTGACCGGTCAGCGGTCCGTTCCCATCCGGATCCACGATCCTGAGCTCATAGTCGGCTGCGCTTGCCGCCGGCGCCAGCAGGAACGCGATCATGAGTGCCGTGCACGCGGCGATGATCGATACGACGGCTTGTCTCTTGCTTACCAATGCATCCACCCCCTGGTGGTCGCCGTACTTTCTCGGGAGGCCAGGCGCACCCCAGGCCAGACCGAGAATCATCCCCCGTACGGCCCATAGCGTCAACCGGAGGGGGCTAGGTCCTTCGGCCTATGGGGCTCAGAGGATCGGCAGATATCGCTCCAGCTCGTACGGCGTGACGTGCGCCTTGTACGCGTCCCATTCCTCACGCTTGTTGCGCAGCAGGAACTCCACGACGTGGTCGCCGAGCGCCTCTCGGAGCATCGAGGACCCCTCGGCGAGGTGGATCGCCTCCACGAGGTCCTCAGGGAGGGATCGGATCCCCGCGATCTCCCGCTCGTGCTCGGTCATCTCGTAGATGTTGTTCGAGGCCTCGGGCGCGAGCTCGAACTCCTGCTCCATCCCGTCGAGCCCCGCCGCGAGCATCGCCGCGAACGCCAGGTACGGGTTGCACGCCGGGTCGGGGGAGCGGTACTCGATCCGCGTCGCGCCCTCCTTGCCAGGCTTGTACATCGGGACGCGCACCAGCGCGCTGCGGTTCCGCCGCGCCCAGCACACGTAGACGGGCGCCTCGAACCCCGGCACGAGCCGTTTGTACGAGTTCACCCACTGGTTCGTGACGAGCGTGATCTCCGGGGCGTGCCGCAGGATCCCGGCGATGTAGGTCTTCGCCGTCTTGGACAGGTGGTACTCGTCCGTGGCGTCGAAGAACGCGTTCCGGTCGCCCTCGAACAGCGACTGGTGCGTGTGCATCCCCGAGCCGTTCACGCCGGCGACGGGCTTCGGCATGAAGGTCGCGTAGATCCCGAACTCGTGCGCGACCTCCTTCACCGTGAGGCGGTAGGTCATCACCTGGTCCGCCATCGTGAGCGCGTCGGTGTAGCGGAGGTCGATCTCGTGCTGCGACGGCGCGACCTCGTGGTGGACGTACTCGACCGGGATCCCCATGGACTCGAGGTACTGGACCGTGCGCTTGCGGTAGTCGGTCGCGACGTCGAGCGGCGTCTCGTCGAAGTAGCCGCCCTGGTCCAGGAACGCGGGGTCCTCGACCGACTTGAAGTAGAAGTACTCGAGCTCCGGTCCCACGTAGAACGTGAAGCCGAGGTCGGCGGCGCGCGCGAGCTGCTTCTTCAGCACGCCACGAGGGTCGCCGGCGAAGGGCGTGCCGTCTGGCTCGTAGATGTCGCAGAACATCCGCGCGACGGACTGCTCGGTCTTCCACGGGATCAGCTGGAACGTGCTCGGGTCCGGCAGCGCGATCATGTCCGACTCCTGGATCCGCGCGAACCCGTCGATCGAGGAGCCGTCGAAGCCCATGCCTTCCGTGAGCGCGCCCTCGAGCTCCTGCGAGGTGATCGTGAAGGCCTTCAGGAAGCCGAGCACGTCGGCGAACCAGAGGCGGACGAACCGGATCCCTCGTTCCTCGATCGTGCGCAGGACGTATTCGGCTTCCGCGGAGAGGGCCATGGGTCGAGGGTAGGGGCGGCGTCGTGTAAGACGGTTACGCCCGCGTAAACGTTGACCCCGTTGGCCCCATAGGATGCGGCGCGTGGAGCGGCGGA
>DASUPO010000106.1:0-21541 GCA_036281075.1 Actinomycetota bacterium
TGGAGGGGCTGCCGTGATGGCGGTCCCCGCGGAGAGGATGCAGGTGGCGACGACCGAACAGAAGGTCAAGGACGGAGGGAAGGGGCTCGCGATCCGCGAGTACCCCCTCGCTCGCACGCGCAACATCGGGATCATGGCCCACATCGACGCGGGCAAGACCACCACGACCGAGCGGATCCTCTACTACACGGGCAAGGCGTACAAGATCGGCGAGGTGCACGAAGGCACCGCGCAGATGGATTGGATGGTCCAGGAGCGCGAGCGGGGCATCACGATCACGTCCGCCGCGACGACCTGCCAGTGGAAGGGTCACTGGATCAACATCATCGACACGCCCGGCCACGTCGACTTCACGGTCGAGGTGGAGCGCTCCCTGCGGGTCCTCGACGGCGCGGTCGCCGTCTTCGACGCGGTGGCCGGCGTCGAGCCGCAGAGCGAGACGGTGTGGCGTCAGGCCGACCGCTACCGCGTGCCGCGGATCTGCTTCATCAACAAGATGGACCGGACGGGCGCCAACTTCGAGCGGACCGTCGACATGATCGTCGACCGCCTGCAGGCGATCCCGCTGGTGCTGCAGCTCCCGTGGGGGACGGAATCCGAGTTCCACGGCGTGATCGATCTCGTCCAGATGAACGCCCACTACTGGGAGGGCGACATGGGCGAGGAGTGGCACGACACCGACATCCCCGAGGAGTACCGGGAGGCGGCGAACGCCGCCCAGCACGACCTCTTCGAGAAGCTCGCCGACCACGACGAGTCGCTGATGGAGAAGTTCGTGCACGAGGAGGAGCCCACGATCGAGGAGCTCCACCGCGCGATCCGCCGAGCGACGCTCGCGGGCGACGGGGTGCCGGTCCTCGTGGGGTCCGCGTTCAAGAACAAGGGCGTCCAGCCGTTGCTCGACGCGATCGTGGCCTACCTTCCCTCGCCGGCCGAGGTGCCGCCCGTCGAGGGCCATCTGCCCGACCGCGAGGACGAGCACGTCGAGCGCGCGCCCGAAGACACGGAGCCGTTCTCGGCGCTCTCGTTCAAGATCATGTCCGACCCGTACGTCGGTCGCCTGACGTACCTCCGGGTCTACTCCGGCGTCCTCCGCGCGGGCTCCCACGTGGCCAACGCGACGAAGGATCGCAAGGAACGGATCGGTCGGATCCTGCAGATGCACGCGAACCACCGGGAGGACAAGGCCGCGGCCTACACCGGCGACATCGTCGCCGTGGTCGGGTTGAAGCACGCGACGACCGGTGACACGATCTGCGACCCCGACCAGCCCGTCGTGCTCGAATCGATCAGTTTCCCGACGCCGGTGATCTCGGTCGCGGTGGAGCCGAAGACGAAGGCGGACCAGGACAAGCTCGGGACCGGGCTGGCCAAGCTCGCCGACGAGGACCCCACGTTCGTCGTGAAGTTCGACGAGGAGACCGGACAGACGGTGATCTCGGGGATGGGCGAGCTCCACCTCGACATCATCGTGGACCGCCTGAAGCGCGAGTTCTCGGTCGACGCCAACGTCGGCAAGCCGCAGGTCGCCTACCGCGAAACGATCCGTCGCGAGGTCCACAAGATCGACCACCGCTTCGTCCGGCAGACCGGCGGCCGCGGACAGTTCGCCCACGTCGTGATCGACCTGGAGCCGACGGGTCCCGGTGGCGGCTACGAGTTCATCAACAAGATCGTCGGGGGCAAGATCCCGCGTGAGTACATCCCCGCCGTCGACCAGGGGATCCAGGAGGCGCTCGACAACGGCGTCCTGGCCGGGTACCCGATGGTGGACGTCCGGGCGACGCTGACGGACGGCACGTATCACGAGGTCGACTCGAGCGAGATGGCGTTCAAGATCGCCGGCTCGATGGCGCTGAAGGAGGCGGCTCGCAAGGCCGACCCCGCGCTGCTGGAGCCGGTGATGGAGTTCGAGGTCACGACGCCGGAGGAGTTCATGGGCGACGTCATGGGCGATGTGACGGCGCGCCGCGGCAGGATCGAGCGGATCGACGACGCGGGCGGCCAGAAGGTGATCCGCGTGCTCGTGCCGCTCGCCGAGCTGTTCGGGTACGCGACCGACCTTCGTTCGCGGACCCAGGGCCGCGCCGCGCACAGTCCGATGCAGCTGCACGCCTACGCCGAGGTGCCGGTGCAGGTGTCCAAGGAGATCGTCGCCCGGGTGACGGGCGAGTAAGGCCGACGACGAGGAGACAGGAGAGGGGACGATGGGCAAGAAGAAGTTCGAGCGGACGAAGCCGCACGTGAACATCGGGACGATGGGCCACATCGACCACGGGAAGACCACCCTGACCGCCGCCATCACGAAGCGTCAGGCGGAGAAGGGCATGGCCGAGTTCACGCCGTTCGACGAGATCGACAAGGCGCCCGAGGAGCGGGAGCGCGGCATCACGATCGCGATCGCCCACGTCGAGTACGAGACCGAGAACCGTCACTACGCACACGTCGACATGCCGGGGCACGCCGACTACGTGAAGAACATGATCACCGGCGCCGCGCAGGTGGACGGTGCGATCCTCGTCGTGTCCGCGGCCGACGGGCCGATGCCCCAGACGCGGGAGCACGTGTTGCTCGCGCGCCAGGTCGGGGTGCCGTCGATCGTCGTCGCGCTGAACAAGTGCGACATGGTGGACGACCCCGAGTTGCTCGATCTCGTGGAGCTCGAGGTCCGCGAGCTGCTGACCTCGTACGAGTACCCGGGCGACGACGTGCCCGTCGTCCAGGTGTCCGCCTTGAAGGCTCTCGAGGGCGACGAGACGTGGATGGGCAAGGTCGACGAGCTGCTCGCCGCCTGCGACACCTACATCCCCGAGCCGACGCGCGAGACGGACAAGCCGTTCCTGATGCCGATCGAGGACGTGTTCTCGATCACGGGACGCGGGACCGTCGTCACGGGTCGGGTCGAGCAGGGCGTCCTGAAGAAGATGGAGGAGATCGAGATCGTCGGTCTGCGGGATACCCGCAAGACGATCGCGACCGACCTCGAGATGTTCCGGAAGCTGCTGGACGAGATCCAGGCGGGCGACAACGTCGGCGTGCTGCTCCGAGGGGTCGACAAAGACGAGGTCGAGCGCGGGCAGGTGCTCGCGAAGCCCGGCTCGATCACGCCGCACACCGAGTTCGTCTCGAACGTCTACATCCTGTCCAAGGAGGAGGGCGGCCGGCACACGCCGTTCTTCGACGGCTACAAGCCCCAGTTCTACTTCCGGACCACGGACGTGACGGGGGTGGCCCACCTGCCGGAGGGCGTCGAGATGGTGATGCCCGGCGACAACGTCGAGATGCGCGTGCAGCTCGACAAGCCGATCGCGATGGAGGACGGCCTCCGCTTCGCGATCCGGGAGGGCGGCCGCACCGTGGGTGCCGGCCGCGTCACCAAGGTCGAGAAGTAGCGGGCAGAGGACGAGGCGAGGGGACGGGCGTGGCGGGACCGAAGATCCGGATCAAGCTCCGGGCGTACGACCACCGGATGCTCGACGTGGCGGCTCGCGACATCGTCGAGCACGTCATGCGGACCGGCGCCAAGGTCGTGGGGCCCGTGCCCCTGCCGACCGAGCGGTCGATCTACACGGTGATCCGCTCGCCGCACAAGTACAAGGACTCGCGGGAGCACTTCCAGATGCTCACGCACAAGCGGCTGATCGACATCGTGGACGCCACGTCGAAGACGGTGCAGGAGCTGCAGCGCCTGAACCTGTCGGCCGGCGTCGACATCGAGATCAAGTTGTAGGGAGCGATGGCTGAGGCGAAAGGCATCTTGGGCACGAAGCTGGGGATGACCCAGATCTTCGACGACACCCGCGCGATCCCGGTGACGGTGATCAAGGCGGGTCCGTCGGTCGTGTCCCAGGTCAAGACGAAGGAGACGGACGGCTACGACGCCGTCCAGCTCTCGAGCGGCGCGCTGCGACCACGCGACCTGACCCGTCCGATGAAGGGTCACTTCGAGAGCCACGACGCCAAGCCGGGCCGCTACGTCGTCGAGCTCCGCACCGACGACGCCGCGAGCTACGAACCAGGCCAGGAGATCACCGTGGACGTGTTCAGCCCGGGCGATCTCGTCGACGTCGTCGGGGTCTCGAAGGGGCACGGGACGAGCGGCGTGATGAAGCGCCACGGCTTCCGTGGACTCAAGGCCAGTCACGGGACGGAACGCAAGCACCGAGCGCCGGGGGCGATCGGTGCGTGCGCGACCCCGAGCCGAGTCTTCAAGGACATGCCGATGGCCGGCCAGCACGGCAACGCCCGGGTCACCGTGCTGAACCTCGAGGTCGTCCAGGCCGACGCGGAGCGCGGCCTGCTGCTGGTCAAGGGTGCGGTGCCCGGACCGAACGGCGGTCTCCTGATGGCGAGGTCCGCCGTGAAGGGGCCTGTCCAGCCGGCCCCCGCCGGGAGTGGTGCCTGATGGCCACGATCGAGGTTCGCGACGTCGCCGGGAAGGAGGCCGGGTCCCGTGAGCTGCCCGACGACCTCTTCGCGGCTACCGTGAACGTGCCGCTGATGCACCAGGTGGTCGTGGCCGGCCTCGCGGGGATCCGCGCCGGGACGCACGCCACGAAGACCCGTGGCGAGGTTCGCGGTGGCGGCAAGAAGCCGTGGCGGCAGAAGGGCACCGGCCGGTCGCGCCAGGGCTCGATCCGGTCCCCGCAGTGGGTCGGCGGCGGCGTGGCCCACGGGCCGACGCCCCGGGACCACTCGCAGAAGGTGAACAAGAAGATGCGGCGCGGCTCGTTGCGCTCGGCGCTCACCGACGCGCTGCAGAGCGGCAAGCTCGCCGTCGTCGACGAGCTCGGCTGGGACGAGCCGAAGACGAAGGAGGCCACCGGCGTCCTGGAGTCGCTCGAGCTCGACGGCCGGGTGCTGCTGGTCCTGTCCGCGCCCACGGACTCGGGCGCCGTCGAGAAGTCGTTCCGCAACCTGCCGAACGTGAAGATCACCTACGCCGGTGGTCTCGGGACCTACGACGTGCTCCAGGCCGATCGTGTCCTGTTCACGAGCGACGCGCTCGATCGCCTGTCGGGCGACGACACGCCGGAGGAGCCTCCCGCGGCCGATCGGGACCAGACCGAGGAGGGGGCGGAGTGAACAAGTCGCATCGCGACGTGATCGTGCGCCCCGTCGTCTCGGAGAAGTCCTACGCGGGGATCGAACGGAACACCTACACGTTCCTGGTCGATCCGCGCGCGAACAAGACCGAGATCAAGGAAGCGGTCCAGGCGATCTGGGACGTGCGTGTCACCTCCGTCAACACGCTGAAGCGACGCGGCAAGATGAAGCGACGCGGATACACGCGTGGCCGCCGCCCCGACGAGAAGCGGGCGATCGTGACGCTCGCCCCGGGGGACACGATCGAGATCTTCGAGGGAGGAGGGGCGTAGCGATGGCCGTGCGCAAGTACAAGCCGACCACGCCCGGCCGCCGCGGCGCGAGCGTCTCCACGTTCGACGAGATCACGCGGTCGACCCCGGAGAAGTCGCTGGTGGCCAAGGGCCGGAAGAAGGCGGGTCGCAACGTGCACGGCCGGATCACCGCCCGCCACCAGGGTGGCGGGACGAAGCGACGCTACCGGATCATCGACTTCCGCCGGAACAAGGACGGGATCCCGGCCAAGGTCGCGTCGATCGAGTACGACCCGAACCGGAGCTCGCGGATCGCCCTGCTCCACTACGTCGACGGCGAGAAGCGCTACATCCTCGCCCCGGACGGCGTCGGGGTGGGCGACCAGCTGATGTCCGGTGAGGGCGCCGAGATCCGGCCGGGCAACGCCCTGCCCCTGCGGAACATCCCCGTCGGAACGGTCGTGCACGCCGTGGAGCTGAAGCCCGGAGGCGGGGCCCGCATGGCCCGCTCGGCCGGGACCAGCGTCCAGCTGATGGCCAAGGAGGGGAAGCTCGCGACGCTGCGGCTGCCCTCGGGGGAGATGCGCACGGTGCCGTCCGCGTGCAAGGGCACGGTCGGCGTCGTCGGCAACCAGGAGCACGAGCTGATCTCGATCGGCAAGGCCGGACGCAACCGATGGAAGGGGAAGCGGCCGTCCGTCCGCGGCGTCGCGATGAACCCCGTGGATCACCCGCTCGGCGGCGGCGAGGGCAAGGCATCGGGCGGCCGCCACCCCACGTCGCCGTGGGGCAAGAAGGAAGGCCGCACGCGGAAGAAGAACAAGGCGTCGAACAAGCAGATCATCCGGCGTCGCGGGAAGGGGCGTGGCTGATGACCAGGTCGGTGAAGAAGGGGCCGTTCGTCGACGAGCACCTGATGGTCAAGATCGCGGGGATGAACGAGCGCAACGAGAAGAGGGTCGTCAAGACGTGGTCGCGTCGCTCCACGATCGTCCCCGACATGATCGGCCACACGATCGCGGTGCACGACGGCCGCAAGCACGTCCCCGTGTTCATCTCGGACTCGATGGTCGGGCACAAGCTCGGAGAGTTCGCTCCGACGAGGACGTTCCGGACGCATTCTAGGGACGAACGGAAGACGGGACCCCGGTAGATGGAAGCTCGAGCCACGTCCAAGTACGTCCGCACGTCGCCGCGGAAGATGCGTCGAACGGTGGACCTGATCCGCGGCCAGCACGTCGAGGAGGCGAAGCGGATCCTCCGCTTGTCGACCCTCGGCGCGTCGCGCGACGTGGAGAAGCTGCTGAACTCCGCGGTCGCGAACGCCGAGCAGCGCCCGGGCGTGATCGCGGAGAACCTGCGGGTGTCCAAGGCGTGGGTGGACGACGGACCGACGCTCCGTCGCTACCGCCTGCGGGCATACGGCCGCGCCACGAGGATCCGGAAGCGGACGTCGCACGTGACGGTCGTGGTCGAGACGATGGGAGACGAAGGCTAGTGGGACAGAAGATCCATCCGTACGGGTTCCGCCTCGGCGTGATCTACCCGTGGAAGTCGAATTGGTACGCCAGCCGGCGCGACTACATCGACGCCCTGCACGAGGACGTCTGGATCCGCAAGCACATCCGCTCGCGGCTCTCGCGCGCCGGGATCTCCTCGATCGACATCGAGCGGAAGGGCGACCAGATCTGGGTCTACATCCGCACGGCGCGGCCCGGGATCGTGATCGGGCGGAAGGGGGCCGAGGTCGACCGGCTCCGCAAGGACGTCGAGCGGTACACGAAGAAGCGGGTCGACGTGAAGGTCGAGGACATGAACCAGGCCTCCAGCGAGGTTCGTCCGGACACCGACGCCGCCCTCCTGGCGCAGGGCGTGGCCGAGCAGCTGGCGGGCCGCGTGGCGTTCCGCCGGGCGATGCGGCGCGCGGTCCAGACAGCCATGCGCGCCGGCGCCCTCGGCGTGCGGGTCGCGTGTGCCGGTCGCCTGGGCGGGACCGACATGGGACGCAAGGAGTGGTACCGCGAGGGACGGGTGCCGTTGCACACGCTCCGCGCCAAGGTCGACTTCGGAACGGCCCACGCCAAGACGACGTTCGGCTCGATCGGCGTGAAGGTCTGGGTCTACCACGGCGACGAGGTCCCGCATCGCGAGCAGGAGACGGAGCGGGCGCTCGCGCGGGCGCACGCGCGCGCGGAGCGCCCCGAGCGCCCGGCGAGGCCGCCCGGCCGGAGCCGCCCGGCCGCCTCCGCGCCCGCCGCGCCGTCCGAGCCGGCGCCCGAAGCGACCCAGGCGCCCGAAGCGACCCAGGCGCAGCCCACCGGCCCCGAGACGCCGCAGGGGGGGGAATGATGCTCGCGCCCAAGCGGATCAAGCACCGGAAGCAGCACCGCGGACGGATGCGCGGCCTCGCGAAGGGGTACACGGACATCCAGTCCGGCGACTACGCGATCGTCGCGATGGAGCCGGGCTGGATCACGAACCGCCAGATCGAGGCGGCGCGGGTCGCGATCACCCGCCACATCCGCCGTGGCGGGAAGGTCTGGATCACGATCTTCCCGGACAAGCCGGTCACGAAGAAGCCGGCCGAGACCCGGATGGGGTCGGGCAAGGGCAACCCGGAGGGCTGGGTCGCGGTGGTGAAGCCCGGCCGGGTGATGTTCGAACTGGCCGGCGTGAACGAGGCTCTGGCCCGGGAGGCGATGGGGCGCGCCCAGCACAAGCTGCCGATCAAGACGAAGTTCATCACGAGGATGGGGGAGTAGCGGGATGCCGAGCAAGGCCGCCTCGCTCCGCGATCTGACGGACGAGCAGCTCCTCGAACGGGCCGAGTCCGCGAAGGAGGAGCTGTTCAACCTGCGGTTCCAGCTCGCGACGGGGCAGCTCGACAACTCGTCGACGATCAAGAAGACGCGGCACGAGATCGCGCGGATCGCGACCGTGATGAAGGAGCGCGAGCTCGACGCGCGCGCCGCAGCGTCAGCTGCCGGGAGCGAGGACGCGTCGACCGAGGAGGAGTCGTGAGCGACGAGCAGGCGACGCAGGAGCGCGGCCGCCGCAAGGTGCGGACCGGCGTGGTGGTCTCGGACGGGATGGACAAGACCGTGGTGGTCCGGGTCGATCGCGCGTTCCGGCATCCGCTCTACGACAAGACCGTGCGCCGCTCGAAGAAGCTCGCGGCGCACGACGAGGCGAACGAGGCGCACATCGGCGACCGCGTCCGCGTCGTGGAGACGCGGCCGCTGTCCAAGACGAAGCGTTGGCGGCTCGTCGAGGTGGTGGAGAAGGCCAAGTGATCCAGCAGGAGACCAGGTGCCGGGTGGCGGACAACACGGGAGCGAAGGAGCTCCTGGTGATCCGCGTGCTCGGCGGGTCGGCGCGACGGTACGCCAGCATCGGCGACACCGTCGTCGGGACGGTGAAAGACGCCCTGCCCGGCGGCGGCGTCAAGAAGGGAGAGGTCGTGCGGGCCGTCGTGGTCCGGACCGCCAAGGAGCGCCGTCGCCCCGACGGGTCCTACATCCGCTTCGACGACAACGCGGTCGTCCTGCTGACGCCGGACTCGAGGAACCCACGGGGGACGCGCATCTTCGGCCCGGTCGCCCGGGAACTCCGCGACAAGCGATACATGAAGATCGTCTCCCTCGC
Organism: Actinomycetota bacterium; assembly: GCA_036281075.1. Lineage (GTDB taxonomy): Bacteria > Actinomycetota > UBA4738 > UBA4738 > HRBIN12 > JAJNBA01. The sequence continues at coordinate 8,985 of DASUPO010000106.1, forward strand.
ACCGGAGGTGCTGTAGCGATGCCGGGAGTGGACATCAAGAAGGACGACATGGTCCGGGTGATCGCGGGCAAGGACCGCGGCCGCGAGGGGCGTGTCGTCCGCGTGCTGCCCCGCGACGGCCGTGTGATGGTGGACGGCGTCGCGCTGGCGAAGAAGCATCAGCGCGCGAGCGGCCGCCGTGCCCGGGGCAGTTCCCAGCAACTCCAGCAGGGCGGCATCATCGACGCCGAGATGTTCGTCGACATCTCCAACGTGCAGGTCGTGTGCACGGCCTGCGGCAAGGCGACGCGCATCGGACACCGTGTCGAGGGCGACCGGAAGGTCCGGTTCTGCCGGAAGTGCGAGACGGAGCTGCCATGACCGCCGACACCGCGACGAAGAACGGATACGCACCGCGCCTCCGGGTGCGCTACCGCGATGAGGTCGTCCCCGCCCTGCAGGAGCAGCTCGGACTGACGAACGTGATGCGGGTGCCGAGGCTGGAGAAGGTCGTCGTGAACATGGGCGTCGGCGAGGCCGTGAAGGACGGCAGGCTGCTGGACGCGGCCCTCGAGGACCTCGCTACGATCACCGGCCAGAAGGCCGTCGTGACGAAGGCGCGCACGTCGATCGCGGGGTTCAAGCTCCGGGAAGGCATGGCGATCGGAGCGAAGGTGACGCTCCGTGGGGCGCACATGTGGGAGTTCGTGGACCGGCTCGTGGCGCTCGCGCTCCCGCGGATCCGCGACTTCCGCGGTCTCAGCCCCACCGCGTTCGACGGCCACGGCAACTACACGCTCGGGGTGACGGAGCAGCTGATCTTCCCGGAGATCGACTACGACAAGGTCGTGAAGGTCACGGGCATGGACGTCACTATCGTGACCACCGCGACGACCGACGACGAGGGACGAGCGCTGCTCGCCGCCCTGGGCTTCCCGTTCGCCCAGGTCGGTGCGGAAGCGTAGCGAGGATCGAGACGATGGCGAAGACGGCACTGATCAACAAACAGCGGAAGCAGCCGAAGTTCCGGGTTCGGGCGTACACGCGATGCATGCGGTGCGGCCGCTCGCGGGCCGTGTACCGGAAGTTCCTCCTCTGCCGGATCTGCTTCCGCGAGCTCGCGCACCTCGGTGAGCTGCCGGGGGTGACGAAGTCGTCATGGTGACGAAGTTCTCCTCGAACGTGACGGATCCCGTGGCTGACCTCTTGACGAGGATCCGCAACGCGAACCTGGCCTACAAGGACGAGCTCGTCGCGCCGGTCTCGAAGCTCTCGGACTCGGTCCTCCGGATCCTGGACTCGGAGGGCTACATCGACGGGTACGCTCGGGAGGGCGAGGGGGTCCAGCAGGCGTTCCGGATCCGTCTGAAGTACGGGACGAGGCGGCGGCGAGCGATCACCGGTCTGCGTCGCATCTCGAAGCCGGGCCGCCGGATCTACCGGGGTCGCAACGAGCTGCCACGCGTTCAGGGTGGACTCGGGATCGCGATCATCTCGACCTCCAACGGCCTGATGACGGACAAGGAGGCGTCCCGCAAGGGCGTCGGCGGAGAAGTGCTCGCCTTCGTGTGGTGAGGGCGAGCGACGAGGACGTGAGGACATGAGCAGGATCGGACGACGACCGGTGGACATCCCCGACGGGGTCGACGTGACGGTCGACGACGGCAACCGGGTCACGGTGCGCGGCCCCCGGGGCGAGCTCTCCCAGTCGATGCATCCCACGATGCGGATCGTCGCGGAGGAGGGGCAGGCCCGCGTCGAGCGACCCGACGACGTGGGGTTCAGCCGGAGCCTGCACGGGCTGACCCGCTCGCTCCTGGCCAACATGGTCGAGGGCGTCACGCAGGGGTTCGAGAAGCGCCTGCAGATCGTGGGCGTCGGGTACCGCGCGGCCCTGAAGGGCAAGGACATCGAACTGCAGGTCGGCTACTCCCACCCCGTGATCGTGACCCAGCCCGACGGGATCGAGTTCGAGGTCCCGGCCCCGACCCAGCTCGTGGTGCGCGGCAACGACAAACAGCTCGTGGGCGAGGTCGCGGCGAACATCCGCAAGATCCGGAAGCCCGAGCCGTACAAGGGCAAGGGGATCAGGTACGAGAACGAGTACGTCCGCAAGAAGGCCGGCAAGGCCGCGAAGGGGGCGACCGCCTGATGGATGCGAAGGCGCGGCGGCTGGCGCGCGTGCGGCGGCACGCCCGGGTGCGGAAGAAGGTGGCGGGCACGGCCGAACGGCCTCGCCTCGCCGTGTTCCGCTCGAACCGACACATCTACGTGCAGTTGATCGACGACACCGCTGCGGCGACGCTCGCCGCGGCCTCGGACGCCGACGTGAACGGCGGCGAGGGCAAGACGGATCGCGCCAAGGAGGTCGGCAAGCTGATCGCCGACAAGGCGAAGGGAGCGGGGATCGACCGGGTGGTCTTCGACCGCGGCGGCCGACGGTTCCACGGCCGCGTCGCCGCGATCGCCGAGGGCGCGCGAGAGGGAGGACTGCAGATCTGATGGCGCGACGCTACGACGCGAGGGACCAAGAGAAGAGCCCGTACCAAGAGCGGGTGATCTTCATCAACCGGGTCGCGAAGGTCCAGAAGGGCGGCCGGCGCTTCTCGTTCGCCGCGCTCGTCGTCGTCGGGGACGGCGCCGGCCGGGTCGGCGTGGGGTACGGCAAGGCGAAAGAGGTTCCGGCCGCGATCGCCAAGGGCGTGGAGCTCGCCCGGCGGACGATGTTCGAGGTCCCGATGATGGGGACGACGATCCCGCACGAGGTCGTGGGGCAGGCCGGCGCCGGTCGGGTGCTCCTGAAGCCCGCTGCCCCCGGGACCGGTGTGATCGCGGGCGGTCCGGTGCGTGCGCTCGTGGAGGCCGCCGGGATCAAGGACATCCTGTCGAAGTCGATGGGTTCCTCGAACCAGATCAACATCGTGAAGGCCACGATGGCCGGGCTCCTGGAGCTCCGCAAGCCGCACGAGGTGGCGATGATGCGGGGCCGCGAGGACCATCAGGTGGCGCCCAAGCCGATGCTCGAGGCCGTGGCCGCCGCGGAGGCGCACGCTCAGGCGGCTCGCGCCGAGGCGCTGACGGAGGTCTACGGTGACCAAGCTTAGGGTGACCCAGGTCCGGAGCGTGATCGACCGGCCCAAGGATCAGAAGGACACGGTTCGGCGGCTCGGGCTGCATCGCATGCACGACACGGTCGAGAAGGAGGATCGCCCCGACATCCGCGGCATGCTCGAGAAGGTCCGCCACCTCGTGCGCGTCGAGGAGGTCGGCGACGCCGGCACGGACACCGGCGAGGACGGAGGGAAGTCGAGATGAAGCTGCACCATCTCCGACCCGCGGAGGGCGCCAAGCAGGAGCGCACCCGCGTCGGTCGCGGGCGCGCGGGCACCCGTGGCAAGACCGCCGGGCGCGGCACGAAGGGCACGGGCGCCCGCGGCAAGCTCCGGCCCGGCTTCGAGGGCGGGCAGATGCCGTTGATCCGTCGCGTCCCCAAGCTGAAGGGGTTCCACAACCCGAACCGGGTCGAGTACGCGCCGGTGAACGTCGAGATCCTCGGGAAGTACTTCGACGGCGAGGTGACGCCCGAGGCCCTGTATCAGCACGGTCTCGCGCACAAGGGCGCGAAGGTAAAGGTCCTGGCGAGGGGCGAGCTCGACAAGAAGCTGACCGTGAAGGCGCACGCATTCTCGAAGGCGGCGAAGGAGAAGATCGAGGCGGCGGGAGGGACCGCCGAAGTGCTGGGCTGAGCTACCCTTCAACCACATGCTCAAGGCGTTCCTGAACGCGTTCCGGGTCCCGGACCTCCGCGCGAAGATCCTCTTCACGCTCTTCATCATCGCGGTGTTCCGGCTGGGCTCCTACGTGCCGGTGCCCGTGGTGGACATCGGCATCCTCCAGCGTCAACAGGACACCGGCGGGTTCCTGAACATCATCAACCTGTTCTCGGGCGGTGCGCTCACCCGACTCTCGGTGTTCTCGCTCGGGATCATGCCGTACATCACGGCCTCGATCATCATGCAGCTGATGACGGTCGTGATCCCCAAGCTCCAGCAATGGCAGGAGCAGGGAGAGACCGGGACGAAGAAGATCAATCAGTGGACGCGCTACGTCACCGTGGTGCTCGCGCTGCTGCAGTCGACGGGGCTCGTGTTCCTGTTCCACAGCCCGGAGGCGTCCGGGTTCCCCGACGTCTTCCCGGAGGGAACGTTCACCGGCACGAACGTGGCGTTCATCGTCTTGATCATGACCGCGGGCACGGCGCTGATCATGTGGCTCGGCGAGCTGATCACGCAACGCGGCGTCGGGAACGGCATGTCGATCCTGATCTTCACGAGCGTGATCTCGACGCTTCCGGCCGAGGGGAACGCGATCCTCCAGCAGGGCGGGACGGCGAAGTTCATCGCGATCATGCTGATCGGCCTCGCGATCATCGTCGCCGTGATCTACGTCGACCAGGGTCAGCGGCGGGTCCAGATCCAGTACGCGAAACGCGTGGTGGGACGGAAGATGACATCCGGTGGCAGCACGTACCTGCCGTTGAAGGTGAACCAGGCCGGCGTGATCCCGATCATCTTCGCGTCGTCGGTGATGTACTTCCCCGCGCTGCTCGGGAGCGTCTACCACGCCGAGTGGTTCCAGAACTTCGTGAACAACTATCTGCAGAACCCCGCGAGCCTCGTCTACATGTTCCTGCTCGCGATGCTGATCATCTTCTTCTCGTACTTCTACACCGCGATCCAGTTCGATCCGACTCGGACGGCGGACAACCTCCGGAAGAACGGCGGGTTCATCCCGGGCATCCGGCCGGGACCACCGACAGCCGACTATCTGAACCGGATCTTGATCAGGATCGGGCTGCCGGGCGCGATCTTCCTGGCGGTGATCGCGCTGATCCCGACGATCGTGCTCGCCGTCTGGGGCCTGCAGCAGTTCCCGTTCGGCGGGACGTCGATCCTGATCGCGGTGGGTGTCGCCCTCGAGACGATGAAGCAGATCGAGTCGCAGCTGCTGATGCGTCACTACGAAGGCTTCCTCGGCTGAGGGCACGCCGGCGATGAAACGGCTGGTGCTGCTCGGTCCGCCGGGCGCCGGGAAGGGGACCCAGGGGGTCCTGCTCTCCGAGCGGTTCGACATCCCGCAGATCTCCACGGGCGAGATCCTGCGCGACCACGTGCAGCGGGGAACGAAGCTCGGGATCCAGGCCCGGTCGTTCATGGACCGGGGCGAGTACGTGCCTGACGACGTGGTGGTATCGATGGTGATGAACCGGCTCGTGGAGCCGGACGCCGAGAAGGGGTTCATCCTCGACGGGTTCCCACGGACGGTCGCGCAGGCCGACGCGTTGGAGCGTGCGCTGGAAAGGTCCGACCGGCCGCTGACGGCGGTCCTGAAGTTCTCGATCGGCGGCGAGGTCGCCGTCCGGCGCCTCCTCGGCCGAGCCACGTGCACGAGCTGCGGCCGGACGTACCACCTCGAGTTCAAGCCGCCCGCCCGGGAGGGGACCTGCGATGCGTGCGGAGGCCGTCTCGAGCGCCGCTTGGACGACGACGAACTGACGATCCGACGCCGCATCGCCGTGTACCGGGAGCAGGCGTCGCCCCTCGAGATGTTCTACGTCGAGCGCGATCTCCTCTATCAGGTCGACGCGGAGGGAGCCCCCGGAGAGGTGTTCGAGCGGGCGATCGCGTACCTGGAGGGGCTCGGGTGATCATCCGGAAATCGGCGGAAGAGCTAGCCAAGATGCGGACGGCCGGGCGCATCGTGGCCGGGACGATCGACACGGTCGTGGCCGCGGTGCAGCCGGGGCGATCGACGCTCGACCTCGATCGCATCGCCGAGCGATACATCCGCGGCCGGGGAGCGATCCCGTCCTTCAAGGGCTACCGGGGGACGTATCCGGCCTCGATCTGCGCCTCGATCGACGAGGAGATCGTCCACGGGATCCCCTCGGGGACGCGCAAGCTGACCGAGGGGATGGTGCTGTCGCTCGACTTCGGCGCGATCTGGGAGGGGTTCCACGGCGATGCGGCCGTCACGGTCTTCGTGGGCGGCCAGGCGCCGTCCGAGGAGGCTGCGAAGCTCGCGAAGGAGACCGAGCGGGCCCTGGACGCAGCGATCGACGTGATCCGACCGGGGGGGCGGCTGTCGGACATCGGCCACGCGATCGAATCGGTCGCGGACGAGGCGGGCCTCGGGGTGATCCGCGAGTACGGGGGCCATGGGATCGGGCGCAACATGCACGAGGAGCCGTTCATCCAGAACTGGGGGCCGGCCGGGCGGGGCCCGGAGCTCCGGCCGGGGCTCACGATCGCGGTCGAGCCGATGTTCACCCTCGGCGCGGAGGAGAACCGGATCCTCGCCGACGGCTGGACCGTCGTGACCACCGACGGTTCACTCGCGGCCCACTTCGAGCACACGATCGCGATCACCGACGACGGTCCGGAGATCCTTACTCGGTCCGACCGCTGAGCTCCGAGCGCTCGTCCGTTCCCTCGGTCGAGCTGATCTCCTCCTCCACGACGACCAGGTCGTCCGCCTCCGAGACCGCTGGCACCATCGCCCTTGCGGCCTCGAGCATCCGATCCTTGAGGGCGCGGATCTCGACGAGCATCGAACTCCGGCGAGACTCCAATCCGGACAGGAGTTCGTCGGCCTGGTCGCGCGCTTCCTTCGCCGCTCGTTCGGCTTCCGCGCGGATGGCCTCGGCGTTGGCCTGGGCATCGACGCGGATCCGATCGGCTTCCGCCCTGGCAGCCTCCACGGTCTCGTCGGCTTCGGCCTGTGCCTCGGTCCGGAGCCGCTGCATGTCCTCATCGAAAGCCTGCAGCACGACCGCCAGGCGCTGAGCGAGCGTCTCGTACGAGTCATCCGACGCCGCCTCCTCAGCGTTGCCTGTGTCCGCCTCTCTCAACTGCTCCAACTCGGACTCGAACTCGGCTGCGTTGTGCTCGAGGACCCTGATGCGGCTCATGAGCCGCTTCAGATGCGCCGAGACCTCCTCCGGGTCGTACCCGCGCCATGCCTTCTTGAAGGTCGGCTCGCTCATCGAAGCGACGTCATCTGGCGACAGCGTCACCGACTCCCACGTGCTCATGTCCTCCTCCTCCTGTCGTCTGCCCGATCCCTCTATCTCGCATCCACTACAGGTGGTGCTTGCCCACCGCAACCTCGTCGACCGAAGTGATCGTCACCGACCGGTCGAGAAGATCACGGGGCGGGCGTTCCGGCGGCTCGCAGCAACCCATCGATCGCCCGCACGGCCGGCTCGATCGCGCCGATCGAGAGTCGGTAGCAGGGCGCCCGCTCCACCACGCCGGCCAGCATCGCCACGCCCTTCTGCCCGAGGAGATCGAGGTTGAACGTCCCCTTCAGCAGCTCGAGAAGCGCCTCGGCCCGTGAGATCGGGGCTAGCGCCGTGGCTGCGCCTCGCGCGTACGCGGGGAAGACGATGAACGCCGCCGGCACGGGTCCCGAGAGGCATCCGGGGCGCAGATCCTCGGGCGCCACATGATGGTCGTAATGACGGTACGACGCCCTCATCGCCGGGATCCGCTCCTTCAGCCCGGGGAGCAGCTCGATCGAGCCGGGCGAGATCGACAGCGGCCGAGGGAACGCGTGCACGAGACCGTCCTCCAACGAGATCAGAACCGCCTCGTCGGTGAGGAAGTCCCATCCGCGGCGGACGAGGCCCGCCACCGTGGTCGTCTTTCCATGGCCTGCGGGCCCCGGCATGATCACCGCGCGACCCTCGTAGGCGGCGGCGGCGGCGTGGATCGCGACGTACCTCCTCGTCGTCGACACGACCTCGTTCGTCGTTCCACGGACCAGCAGGTCCATGAGCAGTCCGATCGACGACACTCGGCCGACGGTCTCGCCGTCCCGGAGGAGCTCGTATCGGCGGCGATCCGTCGGGTCGTCGATCGTGCGGACCTCGTAGACCAGGGAAGGGACATCCGATCCCGCAGAAGCGAATGGGGCGAGGAGGCGGTCCATCACGTCGCGGAAAGTCGTGACGTTCGTCCGGACCTCGACTACGCGGTCGACCATGCGGAACCGACGCGGGCTGACCTTCGACATGGAGGGCTCAGGGTGGGCCCGTAGTTCGCGGGCGGTCCGAACGTGCGCCATCACGACCTCGTAACCAGCGTGGAAGAGGTGTTGCCGTGCTGCGTTTGATCACTCGGCGAAAGCGAGCGTGCTCGTGGACGATCCTAGAGAGGAAGTCCGGACACCTCGAGCGTGAACAGGAACCGACGTGAGCGCACGAGTGCCGGCTGACCCGCGAAGCGGGCGCCCGTTCGGTACGAGAGTCCGGGTCAGACCTTGATCGTGACGCTCTGTGTGCCGGTCGAGGTCTTCGCGGTCACCTGGACCGGACCGCTGTATCTCGCGTCGATGAGACCGGCGCGCCTGAGGAACTCTCTGAGCTTCGCCTGATCGATGCTCTCCGCCATGGACTGGGCTCCTTACTCCCCGGGGCAGGGCCCCGGCGCGGGGTCGGTGATCACGCAGTTGCCGTTAGACGCGCAGCTGATCACGGCACCGAGGACGTTTCCGCCTGGGAAGTTGTCGATGCATTCGCAGCAGGCTTGCGTCGGCTCGAACTCGACATGCACCGTATTCGGTCCCTGCGTCACGGCGACGCAGGCATCGCAGAACGGCGAGCCGTTCGTCTGCGCGAACGCCTTCGAACCGAAGCTCTGGATCGCGGGTGCCACCCACAGGAGGGTTCCTCCCACGATGGCACCGCGCTTCATCAGGTCACGCCGTGTCATCCCCGATTCGTCGTGGAGGTTCAACTGCCCGTCGTCGCCGGGCGTGGTCACGTCGTCCACGGTCGCTCCTCCCTCTCAGGGCTTGAAGCGACTGTAAGCGGAGAGGCGCGCGAAGCCATGGGCCTCTCTCCGTATGTTTTCTGCGTAGGCGTTACCCGGAGGGCGTACCGCCCCACCCCTGGATCCGCCGAACGGCCTCCCCGACCTGCTGGACCTGCAGACTCGTCATCCCATCCCAGAGCGGGAGACAGAGGGCCCTGGCCGCCGCCCAGGCCGTTACCGGGAGGTCACCCGCCCGCCGTCCTCGCCCCTCGTAGGCCCGCATCACATGCACGGGAGGCTCGTAGTAGCGCCTGGTCTCGATGCCCTCGGCTGAGAGGGCGTCCGCCAATCTGGTCGCGGGCGCCCCGAACGCGCCCGGTTCGACCAGCAGTGCCAGATCCTTGTACGTGCTCCTGTCCTGTGCTCGCACCGTTGGGAAGGAGATGCCACGCACGCCCGAGAGGGCCTCTCGGTAGGCAGCCGCCAACCTGCCCCGGGCCATGACTCGCTCCTCGAGGTCGCCGAAGGAGGCGAGCGCCGTGGCCGCGTGCAACTCCGACATGCGAGCGTTCAATCCCACGAACCGGCAGTCGTAGTCACCGGGGTTGCCGTAGTCGCGGCCGATCCGGCACCGTTCGGCGAGCAGGTCGTCGTCGGTCGCGATGATCCCGCCCTCGGCGGCGACGAGCGGCTTCGTCGGTGAGAGGCTGAACACCTCGGCGTCACCGAACCCGCCGATCATCCGGCCGCCGCGTCTGGACCCGAACGCATGTGCCGCGTCGAAGAACAGCCGGAGCCCGTGCTCGTGGGCGATCTCGGTCAGCGCCTCCACGTCGCACGGCGTGCCGTACACGTGTGTCGCCAGGATCGCCGACGTGCGCATGCCGATCGCGTGCCCGACGCTCTCCGGATCGAGGGTCAGGGAGTGCGTATCGATGTCGGTGAAGACCGGCTGGAGCCCATTCCAGTCGACCGCGTGTGCCGACGCGGCGAAGGTGAAGGAAGGCATCACCACTTCACCGCCCAACTCCGCCGCTCGCAAGAGCAGCATCAATCCCGTCGTGCAGGAGGCGACCGCCACGCAATGACGAACACCCAGGTAGGTCGCCGCCTGCTCCTCGAGCCGGCGCACGAACGGACCGTTGGTCAATGCACCATCCGTGAGGATCGACTTCACGTCGCGAGCCACCGCGTCCGGGGAAGCCACTCGAGGACGAGCGAGCGGCAAGCCTCCCGGGAACATCGGGCGGCCGCCGGCGATCGCCGGCAGGTCCGTCGGGTCTGGGACGATCATCGCTGAACCTCCGGGATCGAGGGTCGGAGACGGGTGTGGATCGCGGCCGCGACCGCGGTGGCGGCCGCGATCACGAGCGCGCCCACGAGCGGTCGGACGTGCTGAACGACCAAGCCGATCATCACGGAGACACATCCCGCGATCCACATCACGTAGGTCGATGCAGCACGCGAGCGCAGCCTGGAGGCCAATCGGTCGTAGGAGTGGTCGCGATCTCCGGCGAGGGTCGGCGCGCGGTGCCCGAGACGCCGGAGCACGGTGGACAGCAGCTCGTAGGCGAAGACCCCGAGGCAGGCTCCGGCCGTCAGCAGCTCCGGCCATCCGCCCGACGCCGTCTCGATCGCCCCCGCTCCGAGCAGGACTCCGAGGACGTACGCCCCGCCGTCGCCGAGGAACGCGCGGGCTGGCGGCAGGTTCCAAGGGAGGAATCCGGCGGCAGCACCCGCCGCGGCCAGCGGGACGATGGCGGGCGATCCTCCGCCCGACAGGATCGCCAGGCCGATCCCCGCGATCACCACGAGGCCGGATGCGAGCCCGTCCTGTCCGTCGACCATGTTCACGGCGTTGATCGTGGCGATCACCACCAGGGCTGCGCCTCCCCAGGCCAGGGGCCCCAGCGACGAGATCTCGGCTCCGCCCGCCACCACGGCCGCGGCAGCCGCAGCCTGGAGCAAGAGGCGCGTGGTCGGTCGGATCGTACGCCGGTCGTCGAGCAGGCCCGTCACCAGTGCGATCGCGAGCGCGAGGGCGAGCCACGCGGTTCTGCCGGTGGATCGGGTGAGCAGGGCGGCCAGCGCCGCCCCAGCCACCGCGACGCCTGCCAGCGGCACCGCCCGGTCATGCACCTTGAGCGCTCCGGGCCGATCGACGAGGCTCATCCGCCGCGCGACCGTGATCGCGAGCGGGGTGAGCAGGGTCGACACGACGGCCGCGATCACGAAGGGCACGACGCTACCCACACATGGCTCCGAACCCCCGCGTGGACCGACGTGTCGGCCACGTGGGCGTACCCGCGCCGCTCGTAGAAGCGATCGGCGGCGACGTTGTCGGCGCCCACGACCGCCTTGCATCGGGGGACGCCCCTGTCGGACAGGCCCTCGCGGATCGCGGCATCGAGCATCGTCCCGACGCCTCGACCTCGCACCGAGCGATCCACTGCGATCGAGAGCAGCTCCGCCGCCGGCAGGTCTGTTGCGCCGTTCCCGTATCGGGCCGTCTCCCATGCCCTGCGACGGACGGATGGACGCGCGAGACGCGGCGCTGCGAGCGACGCGGCGAGCACCCCCCGGCGGAGCGCGAAACGCCGATAGAAGCGCCGGACGGACGGTGTGGCGACCGCGAGACCAGCGAGGGCACCCTCGCGCTCGGCGACCATCGCGACCGTGTCGTCGTCGTCGATCGCTACCCGATAGAGCTGTCGGAGGAAGCCGTCGCCGAGCTCCGGGAGGAAGGCGGTCGGCATCGACCTCCGGTGGAGCCTCGCCATCGCGGGAACATCGCGTGGGGCAGCGGACCGGATCCTGACGTCCTCATCCACACGAGGCTCCAGCCGTCCGGCGCGGACGAGGAGGTGTCGTGTCGCGCCGACCACCGCGGCGACGACGCGCCGCTCGTCGAACCGATCCTCCGCCCGCCTCCGCGCGGCGCTCCCCATCCGTGCGCGCAGGTCGCCATCCGCGAGCAGCCCTTCGATCGCCGCGGCCAACCGATCGGGTCGGCGGACCGGGACCAGGAACCCCTCGACACCATCCCGAACGACCTCCCGGCAACCCCGGATGTCCGTGAGCACGAGCGGGACGCCGCACGCCGCCGCTTCGATCGCCGACCGGGGCATCCCTTCCCGCCACGACGGGAGGGCGAACACGTCCATCGCCGCGATCAGCTCGGGTACGTCCTCGCGCCAGCCCGCGAACACGACGTCCTCGGAGGCGTCGTCGAGTTCCTGCTGGGAAAGTGTGTCCCACTTCTCCGGGTCGCGCTCGCCGACGACCAGGAAGCGTGCCGCCGGGAACCGTCGTCGCACGTTCCGGGCGGCCTGGAACAGCTCCCGGTATCCCTTCTCGGCCACGATCCGGCCGACGGTGCCGACGACGAGCTCCTCGCCGGCGATCCCGAGGTCCAGTCGTGTCTTGACGACCCGCTCCTCGTGAGTGAGGTCCGGCTCGAACCTCGAGAGGTCGATCCCGTTGCCCAGGTACCTCGATCGTCCCGGCCGTACCAGTCCGAGACGCCGAGCCCACGCCAGATCCTCGGCGGACTGGTACAGCTCGAGATCGCTGAACCTGCTCGCCAACCATTCGGCGGCCAGCACGGGCACCTTCCTGCGTAGCCGGTCCTCCGGCATCGCGTAGAGGCCGTGGACGGTGTTCATCACGCACGGGATCCCGACGAATCGGGCCGCGAGACGGCCCATCACGCCTGGTTTGGGATTGTGCGTGTGCACGAGGTCGAAGTGCCCTTCGCGGAGG
>DASUPO010000107.1:0-5387 GCA_036281075.1 Actinomycetota bacterium
GATCCGGTGGAGTTCCCCATGGGCCGCGAGGCCGCGGCTTCCCTGATCCGGTCGGGCGGAGGCCGGCACCGGCGCTGTGGAACCCAGGAACGATGGACGCTCGGTGCTTCGTGCGGGGAGGCAGAACAAGGTGGCGCGTCCGGGCGGCTCGAGGGTCTGTATCCGTCCACGCGAACTCCTGGGCGTAGACCACCCCCCGATGGATGCAAATCGGTTTGGAGCCATCTCACTGTATGCCCGTGAGACATCACGGGTCAAACCGGCCGCGATCCGCCCCCGGCGAACCGCTCGGAGCGCCTCAGCGCACCCTGCGGAAGAATCCCCGGACGTCCTGAACGAACAGCTCCGGCTCCTGGTGCGCGCCGTAATGCCCGCCGGAGTCGTACACGTTCCAGCTGAGGATGTTCGGGTAGTCGCGTTCCGCGAACCGTCGGAGCGACAGGAAGTCGTTCTTGAAGTTCGCGTGGACATCCTGGCGCGGCTGGGGACGGTGACGGCCGGCCGCCTGGCCGAGGAGAGCCGCCTCACGACCGGCGCGATCACGGCGGTGATCGACCGGCTGGAGCGGGCCGGCCACGTGCGACGCCTCCCCGACCCCGCGGACCGGCGGCGCGTGCTCGTGGAGACGACCGACCGGTTCCGCGAGCTCGCCGCGCACGCATGGGGGCCCGTCGCCGAGAGCTTGGTCTCCGCCGGCAGCCGGTTCACGCACGAGCAGCTCGACGGGATCCGCGAGTTCCTCAGGATCGGCGCCGAGCTCAGCTACCGCCGCGCGGAGGAGATCTCCGCGGAAGTCGCGCACCGCGCCTGACCGTGTCTCGGTCAGGAGGCTGCGGGTTGGAACAGCTCCACGACGTTCCCGGACGGATCCTCGAGCAGGATCTGCTTGCCGCCCGGCCCTGTCACGACGTCGTTGCGGAACGTGCCGCCCGTATCGCGCAGTCGCGCGACCTCGGCGTCGATGTCGTCGACGATGAAGTGGATCCGGTTCCATCCGCCCGGTCCGGGCTTCGTGCCGTCGGGCATCGGCCGGCCTGCCGAGCTCTTCGGTCCCGCGAGCAGCAGACGCAGGTTGCCGCGCCGCACGTCCGCGAACGCCGGCGACGCGTTCGTCAGGAGCTCGAAGCCGAGCATCTTCATGTAGAACTCGATCGCTTCGTCGACGTCTTCGACCATGTAGCGGACGTTGACCGTCCCGTCGTCCCGCATAGCGAACCTCCCCATCGATCCCTACCCGGGACCACGGTAGCGACTCGACGGGTAGATCAGGTCTCGAGCTCGTCCCGGAGCGCCGAGAGCCACTCGACCGCGACGCGATCCTGCGGTCGCCCGGCGGCTCTCTTCATGCGGATGAGATCGTCCAACGCCGCCACGCGGACGACGATTCCGTCGAGGTCCTCGTCGGAAGCCGCGGCGTCCAGATCGGCGAACCCCTCGGTTCCCGCAGGCGTGCCGAGGCAGTCGATCGGCCCGACGTCGGTCGTGAACGTGAAGTGGTCGCCCGACCCGAGGCCCTCGGTGTCGAGCCGGAACGGCACCTCGCGCGGGGCTCCACGGAGGCGAGCGCCGAGCTCCCGCAGGGCCGCAGCCAGCCGCTCGAGGTTCTCGGGATCGCGCGCGTAGCAGACGTCGACGTCGCCCGTCATCATCGGCGACCCCCGGAGCGCCGCGGCGTAGCCGCCGATCAGCACGAACCGAACCCCGTGCTCGACCAGCGCGCGGAGGCCGGCGAGCGGATCGAACGCTGCTTCACTCATCGACCGTCGGCGCGGGTGCGGAACCTGCCCGTCCGGTTCCATTCGCGTGCCGCGAGCCGGGCTCGGTCCGCGACCGAGAGTCGCAGCCGCTCCCGGATCAGCGTCCGATCGACCGCCCGCCCGGGGCGGTCGACGAGCTCGAAACCGAGACCGCAGGCTCGCAGCAGCTCGTCGAGCGTGTCGACACGAGGCGACACGTGGCCGCGCTCGATCCTGGAGATCCCCGGCTGCGGGACGCCGGCGCGGCGAGCGAGCTCGCGCTGGGTCAGGCCGGCGCGGAACCGAGCTTCCCGGAGCATCGATCCAGCGCGCACGGGAGCATGATAACAAAGTAGTTATCGCTTCATTGCCGTGGGACGAGGAAACGGTGTCCCGAGGTACTTTTCGGGGCTCTCGGCGGCTCAGCGGGTCCGAGGTGGTTCCGACGCGAGGGACGCGTAGGCCTGCGCGAGCTTCAGCACCACGTCGGCGTCCTCGGATCCCTGGACCTTTCCGACGAGGGTCGCGATCTTCTTGGCGATCGCCGCCCTCGCATCCGCGGCGCGGGTGGCCGCGTCGGACTGCGCTTGCGTCCGGTCGGTCATCGCAGCGGTCGCTCCATCGCTCGGAGCATAGCCCGACGCGGACCTACGGACGCCGGCGCGGACCGCGACCGGACCGCCGGCGCTGCGCCGGCTGGCTCGGCCGATGCACGTCCAACCGCAGGCCGGCGTCGCGGAACTCGGTCTGCAGCTCGAGCACCGTCGCGATCTTCCCGACGTCCGTGCGCTTCTCGGGCGTGACGAACGTGATGCCCGTCCCGCTGCGCCCGGCCCTGGCCGTCCGGCCGACACGGTGGACGTAGTCCTTCTCGTCGGCCGGCGGATCGAAGTTGATCACGTGCGTGATGTGCTCGAGGTCGAGCCCGCGAGCCGCGACGTCGGTCGCGACCAGGACGTCGTTCGCGCCGGCCGCGAACCGTCCGAGCGCGCGCTCGCGCGCGCCCTGGGTCATCCCGCCGTGCAACGCGCCCACGCGGAAGCCCTCGGCCTTCAGGTTCCTGGCCAGCCGATCGGCGCCGCGCTTCGTCCGCACGAACACGAGCGTGAGTCCGCGGTCGGCCGCCAGCTCGCGGACGAGCGTCCGCGTGCGGTCCGCCTGCGCGACCGCGACGAACCGATGGTCTGACTCGGTGACGAGCGGTCCGTCGGATTCGATCACGTGATGGCGCACGGGGTCATCGGTGAACCGCTGCGCGAGCCGACCGACCTCGCCGTCGAGCGTCGCCGAGAACAGCATCGTCTGCCCCTCGGGCCGCAGCATCTCGAGGATCCTCGTCACGTCGGGGAGGAACCCCATGTCGAGCATGCGGTCGGCCTCGTCGAGGACGCAGATCCGCACGCGATCCAGCCGGAGCATCTTCCGCTGCACGAGGTCGAGCAGCCGGCCGGGCGTGGCGATCAGGATGTCGGCCTGGCGCGCGCGCTTCGCCTGGGGACCGAGCCCGACGCCCCCGTAGACGGCCGCGACCCGCAGCCGCTTCACGTCGGCGATCGCGCGGAACTCCTCGGTGACCTGGCTCGCGAGCTCGCGGGTCGGGGCGAGGATCAGCGCGTGCGGGCTCCGGGCGCCGGGCGTCAGCCGCTCGACGATCGGGACGGCGAACGCGAGCGTCTTGCCCGAGCCCGTGCGCGACCGCGCCAGCACGTCGCGTCCCGCGATCGCGTCGCGGAGGACGAGGGTCTGGATCGGGAAGGTCCGGTCGATGCCGCGCATGCGGAGCGCGTCGACCACGGTGCGAGACACGCCGAGCTCGTCGAAGCCGAGCGCGGGGGGCCGTGGAACCGCTGGTGGAACAACGGCAGGTCGCCGTGTGATGGTGCGTTGAGACATCGTCGCTTCCTCTCGGGAACGTGTGGGGAACGATCGACTGCTCCGAGAAGAAGGCGGCCTTCACCACGTGGACGTCGGCGGATCCGCGCGACGTTCGGGAACCCGTTCAGTGTACGCGACGGAACGGCTCTCGTGTGGGAGCGGGTCCGCCGCCGCCCATTTCGCGTACCGTGAGGGCATGAGAGAGACCAACGTCTACCGCACCGGGTCCGGGATGATCTTCAGGGTGTCGGAGGGAGGCGAAGGTCACCTCGCCGTCGAGACGCTCCAAGAGGAGGCCTGGATCCCCGCGGCGCTCGGCGTGATCGGGCTCCGGGTCGCGCCCACCACCAGCCGGCTCACCGCGAAGCAGGTCCTGCGTCTCCCCGTTTGACCACCCGCTCGGTCCGCTCACCTGACCGATGCTAGGGTCCGCCCGGTGGGCGATCTGGACGAGATCCTCGCCGGGCTGAACACCTCCCAACGCGCGGCCGCGCTCGCGCTCCGCGGGCCCGTCGCGATCCTGGCGGGAGCCGGCACGGGCAAGACCACCACGATCACGCATCGCATCGCGTGCCAGATCCGAGGCGGCGCGTTCGATGCCTCGCAGATCCTCGCGGTCACCTTCACGGAGAAGGCCGCCGGCGAGCTGAAGCGGCGGCTCCGAGCGCTGGGCGTCGAGGGGGTGGAGGCCCGCACGTTCCACTCGGCCGCGCTCTCCCAGCTCTCACGGCTCTGGTCGACGCACACCGGCGAGGCCCTCCCCGAGGTGCTGGACCACAAGGCGCCGGTGATCGCCTCGCTGGCGAACGCGCTGCCGCCCCCGCACAAGTTCCTCCCCCGCCGCGAGCTCGCCGGCGAGATCGAGCGGGCGAAGAACCGGATGATCCCGCCGGACCGGTACCTCGCGGAGCTCGGGACGCACGAGCCGCCGATCCCGGCCGAGCTGATGGTGCGCCTCTACGAGGGGTACGAGCGGCGTAAGCGCGCGATGGGGCGCCTCGACTTCGAGGACATGCTGGGCCTCGCGCTGCAGCTCTTCGACGAGCACCCCGACGCCGCGGCCGCCGTCCGGTCCCGCTTCCACGCGTTCACCGTGGACGAGTACCAGGACGTGAACCCGCTCCAGGCGGGGCTGCTGCAACGTTGGCTCGGTCCTCGCGACGACCTCTGCGTCGTGGGCGACGACTACCAGACGATCTACGCGTTCACGGGCGCCTCGCCGGAGCACCTGCTGAGGTTCACGGAGCGGTTCCCGAACGCGACGGTCGTGCGCCTCGAGGACAACTACCGATCGACCCCGGAGATCCTCGACCTCGCGAACCGTCTGGCGCCGCATCTGGGCGGGTTCCGGAAGACGCTCCGCTCGACCGGGGCCTCGGGGCCGCCGCCGGTGGCGCGGGCCGCGGCCGACGGGGCCGGCGAGGTCGAGGCCGTCGTCGGCGCCGTCCGGCGGCTCCACGAGGAGGAGGCCGTGCCGTTCGAGGAGATCGCGGCGCTCTACCGCATCAACGCTCGATCGGAGCCGTTCGAGGAGGCCCTGGCCGCCGCCGGCATCCCGTACCAGGTGCGCGACGGAGCGTTCCTCCGACGGCCCGGCCCGCGGGCGGTCGTGCAGCGGCTGAAGCGGTCTGCCCACGACGGCGGGCTGGCGCAGGAGGTGGCCGCGATCACCGCGGAGCTCGGTTACGACCCCGAGGCGTCGCCGGACTCCGACGAGGAGGTCACGCGCCAGTCCGACCTCGCGCGGATGCGCTCGCTCGCGGGCGAGTTCGAGCG
>DASUPO010000108.1:0-7968 GCA_036281075.1 Actinomycetota bacterium
CGACGCCGATCAGGTACAGGACGTCGACCTCGCGCGTCGCGCACGCCTCGAGGATCGCCCGCCAGTCGCGGCCGGGGTCCCGGGGCACCGAGGTCCCCCATCGCGACTCGAGGTCCCTCGCGTCCGCGAGCGTCCGGCCGCCCGGCAGCAGCGTGGGGTGGACACCGGCCCGGAGCGCTCCGCGGTCGCCCGCGCGGCGGGTGACGTAGGCGAAGCGAGCGCCGGTCGCGCGGGCGACCGCGAGCGCGGCGTCCGCGAGGCCGGGGCGCTCGCCGGCGAGCACGACGGCGGCGTCGCCCGCGCGTGTGAGCTCCTCGCGGAGGTCGTCGAGCGCGGTCGCCTCGCCGCCGGGTCGGACCAGGACGTGCTCGGCGACGTCGTGCAGCCGCGTGCGACGTGGATGCACCACCACGATCCGGGCACCCGCGGTCGCGGCCTTGCGGAGCCGCAGGTGCAGGATCGGCACCTCCTGCTCGGCGTCGAGCCCGGCCACGACGATCGTTCGCGCGCCTTCGAGGTCCCGATAGGTCACGCCCATGGGGCGACGCGCGGCCACCCGCTCCGCGGCCGGCGCGCCGCTCGCCCGCCGGTGGTCGAGGTCGTTCGTCCGGAAGACCGTCCGCGCGAGCTTGGACAGCGCGAAGTAGTCCTCGTCCATCAAACGCCCGCCGGTGAGGATCCCCACCCGCGCACCCTCGACCCAGCCGGCGATCCGTTCGAAGACCTCGCCGAACGAGGCCGGCTCGAGACCGCGATCCCGGACCAGCGGCAACGTCACGCGATCGGGCGAGTCGGGGAAGCGGAACGCGTACCGCCCCTTGTCACAGAGCCAGGCGTCGTTCACCTCGTACTCGTCGCGCGCGAGGTGGCGGACCACCTCGCCGCGCCGGATGTCGACCCGCAGGTTGCAGCCCGCCGAGCAGTGCGGGCACACCGAGTCGCCGTACGTGAGGTCGAACGGCCTCGCCACGAACCGGTACGGGGTCGACGTGAGGGCGCCCACCGGGCAGATCTGCACCGTGTTGCCGCTGAAGGGCGAGCGCAGGTCCTCGCCGGCCGAGATCGCCACGCGCTGCCCGGCGCCTCGCGCGAACATCTCGAGGAACCGGTCCCCGGAGATCTCGTCGCAGAACCGCGTGCACCTCGTGCACAGGACGCACCGCTCCCGGTCGAGCGCGACGAGCGGCGACACCGGGATCGGCTTCTTGAACACACGCTTCGCCTCGCGGAAGCGGCTGTCGCCGGGCCCGTAGGCGAGCGCCTGGTCCTGCAGCGGGCACTCGCCGCCGCGGTCGCAGATCGGGCAGTCGAGCGGGTGGTTCAGCAGGAGGAACTCGAGGTTCGCGCGTTGCGCCTCGGCCACCAGCTCGTCGCTCGCCTGGGTGTGGACCGCCATGCCGGCGGAGACCGGCACGGTGCACGAGGTCGTGAGCTTCGGCTGGCCCTCCACCCGGACGTAGCACTGCCGGCACGCGCCGACCGGGCTGAGCAGCGGATGCTCGCAGAACCGTGGGATCTCGATCCCGAGTCGCTCGGCCGCGCGGATGATCAGCGTCCCCGCCGGGACCGCGACCTCCTTCCCGTCCACCGTCAGGGTGACGTCCGGCGCGCCGTCGCCGCTCACACCGCCACCTCCTCGTGCGCGGCGCGGAACGGGCACCGCCCGAGCCGGACGTGCTCTTCGAACTCGTCGCGGAAGTGCTTCAGGCTCGACTGCAGGACGGCCGCGGCCCCGTCGGCGAGCGCGCAGAAGGCCCGGAACATGATGTTCCGCCCGAGGTCCTCGATCACCGGCAGGTCGTCCTCGACCCCGTAGCCATCGGCCACCCGCCCGAGGACCCGCTCGGCCCACCAGGTCCCCTCCCGACACGGGGTGCACTTCCCGCACGACTCGTGTGCGTAGAACCGCGTCATCCGCTGCGCCGCGTCCACGACGCAGTCGGTGTCGTCCAGGACCATCACGGCGCCCGTGCCGAGGAGGGAGCCGGCTGCGGCCACGGACTCGTAGTCGAGCGCCGTGTCGATGTGGTCCCCGGTGAGCAGCGGCGTCGACGAGCCGCCGGGGGTCCAGGCCTTCAGGGGCCGTCCGCCGAGGACGCCGCCCGCCACGTCCTCGAGGAGCACGCGGAGCGGCGTCCCGAGCGGCAGCTCGTAGTTGCCGGGGCGCTCCACCTTCCCGGAGATCGTGAAGAGCTTCGTGCCGGGCGACTTCTCCGTCCCCAGCTGGCGGAACCACTCCGGCCCCCGCAGGATGATGTCCGGCACGCTCATCAGCGTCTCGACGTTGTTGATCACGGTCGGGGACGCGTACAGGCCCTCGACCGCCGGGAACGGAGGCCGGAGGCGCGGCTGCCCGCGGAACCCCTCCAGGGAGCTCAACAGTGCGGTCTCCTCGCCGCAGATGTATGCGCCGGCGCCGCGGTGCAGCACGACGTCGAGGTCGACGTCGGTCCCGGCGATCCCGCGCCCGAGGTACCCGCCGTCGTAGGCCTCGCGGATCGCGCGCTCCAGCACGAGGCTCTGCGCGAGGTATTCGCCCCGGACGTAGACGAACGCGGTCCGGCAGCCGATCGCGAGCGCCGCGATCGCGGTCCCCTCCAGGAGGCGGTGCGGGTCCCGGTCGACGAGCTCCCGGTTGTTGCACGTCCCCGGCTCGGACTCGTCGAAGTTCACGACCACGTACGTCGGCTTGCCGGTGTCGGTCGGCACGAACGACCACTTCGTCCCCGTCGGGAATCCCGCGCCGCCACGGCCGCGGAGCCCGGCCGTCTTCACGGTCTCGACGATCTCCGAGGGCTCCATGTTCAGCGCGTTCCGGAGCGCCTCGTAGCCGCCCTTCGCGCAGTACCCGTCGATCCCGATCACCTTCGGGTCGTCCCAGTCGCGGGTGAGCCGGCGCTCGAAGGACACCGTCACGCGGGCGCCCCCTCGACCTCGAGGCCCGCCAGGACCCGCGAGGCGTCCCGGAAGCTGCCGACGGCGGGTCCTCGCGCCGGGTCCGGCACCTCCTGAGCGCGGAGCGCCGCGACGAGCTCGCGCATCCGCTCGGGCGACACGCGGTCGTGGTTCGCGAAGTTGATCTGGACCGCCGGCGCGACGTCGCAGACGCCCAGGCACTCCTCCTCGTGGACCGTGAACAGCCCGTCGTCGGAGACCTCCTGCCCGTGGCGCACTTCCGCGGCCTCCCGGGCGGCGTCGTACACCTCTCGCGCGCCGCGGAGCGTGCACGCGAGGTTCGTGCACACGTTGACCACGTGCGTGCCGGTCGGCCGGAGGCGGTACATCGTGTAGAAGGTCGCGACCGCCTCGACCTCGGCCGTCGTGAGGCCGAGGATCCCGGCGACCTCGGTGAGCCCGTCGCGCGAGACGAACCCGTCGACGGACTGGACCAGGTAGAGCAGCGGCATGATCGCCGAGCGCTCGCGACCCTCCGGGTAGCGGCCGACGATCTCCTTCGCCTCGTCGAGCCTCGCGCCTTCGAGCACCGGCATCAGCGATCGACGCCCCCCATCACGGGATCGAGGGAGGCGATCACGGCGATCGTGTCCGCGATCAGGCCACCCTCGACCATCGAGGGGACCGCCTGGAGGTTCACGAACGACGGGTCGCGGATCTTCACCCGGTACGGGCGGTAGTCGTTGTTCGACACGACGTAGTAGCCCAGCTCGCCGCGCGGGGACTCCACCGCGGTGTAGACCTCGCCCTCGGGGACCCGGACGCCTTGCGTGACCATCTTGAAGTGATGGATCAGGGCCTCCATCGACTCCTCCATGATGTGGTGGAGGTAGTCCTCGTCGTTGCCGATCCCGTCCGGCCCGACGGAGAGCTTCGCCGGCCATCCCACCTTCGGGTCCTCGACCATCACCGGGCCCGGCTCCGCCAGACGCTCGAGCGCCTGCTCCGCGATCCGCAGGGACTCGCGCATCTCGGCGATCCGCAGGAGGTAGCGCGCGTACGAATCCTCGTCGGTGCTGGTCGGGACGTCGAACTCGTAGGTCTCGTAGCCGCTGTACGGCTCGTCCTTCCGGAGGTCGACCGCGACGCCGGCGGCTCGGAGCATCGGCCCCGTCACGCCGTACGCGAGCGCGTCCTCCGCCGACAGCATCCCGACGCCGACGTTGCGTTCAAGCCAGATCGGGTTCTCGTTCAAGATCCGCTCGTAGTCGTCGATCAGCGACGGCATCGTGTCGAGGAGTCGCGCGATCATGCGGGGGCCGTCCGGCGGAAGGTCCATCACGACGCCACCCGGCCGGATGTACGCGTGGTTCATCCGCAGGCCCGTGATCGCCTCGAAGATGTCGAGGATCAGCTCCCGCTCGCGGAAGCCGTAGAGCATCACGGACACGGCGCCGAGCTCCATCCCGCCGGTCGCGACCCACACGAGATGCGACGCGATCCGGTTCAGCTCACAGAGCAGGACGCGCAGGACCTGCGCTCGCGGCGGCGCCTCGATCCCCAGGAGCCGTTCGACCGACAGGCAGTACGCGAGCTCGTTGAAGAACGGCGACAGGTAGTCGGCGCGCGTGACGTAGGTGACGCCCTGCACCCACGTCCGGTACTCCGTGTTCTTCTCGATCCCCGTGTGCAGGTACCCGACGATCGGCCGACACCGGATCACGGTCTCGCCGTCGAGCTCGAGGAGGAGCCGGAGCACCCCGTGCGTCGAGGGGTGCTGGGGCCCCATGTTGATGATCATCGTCTCCTGGCGCACCTCGCCGGTGACGCGATCGCGGAGCTCCTCCCGGCGAAGCTCGTCGCGAGCGGCGCCCATCTCCTGTCCCGTGTCGCGCGCCGCCGTCACGGCATCGTCCGCTCGTCGACGGGCGGGATGAACGCCCCCTTGTACTGCGTGCCGACCCCGCCAAGCTCCTCGTCCTTCCGCAGCGGATGTCCCTCCCAGTCGTCGGGCAGGAGGATCCGCTCGAGGTCCGGGTGCCCGTCGAACACGATCCCGAACAGGTCCCAGGCTTCGCGTTCGTGCCAGTCCGCCGTCGGGAACAGTGCCGTGACGGTGGGCACGGTCGGATCGTCGTCGGACAGACCGACCTTCACGCGGAGCCGGTGCGCGTGCTCGACGGATCGCAGCTCGTACACGACCCAGAACCGGGGGTCCGTGCCCGGATGGTCGGTGACCGCCACGCTGGAGAGGAAGCCGAACGAGAGGTCCGGCTCGTCGCGGAGCCGGGCGAGGGCATCGAGCAGCTCCTCCCGCGGGACGAGGACGATCACCTCTCCGCGCGCAGCCACGACGTCGGGGAACCGCTCGCGGACCACGCGGGCGAGCTCCGCCGCGTTCACCGGATCGTCCCCGTCGTGCGGACCTTCTCCTGCAGCTTCAGGATGCCGAACATCAGCATCTCCGGCTTCGGCGGACAGCCCGGTACGTAGATGTCCACCGGCACGATCGTGTCCACGCCCTGGACGATCGCGTAGTTCGTGAACATCCCGCCGGCCGACGCGCACACGCCCATCGACACGACCCATTTCGGCTCCACCATCTGGTCGTAGACGCGGCGGAGGACCGGCGCCATCTTCTGGGACACGCGGCCCGCGACGATCATCAGGTCGGCCTGGCGAGGGGAGGCCCGGAACAGCTCCATCCCCCACCGCGAGAGGTCGTACCGCCCGGCGCCGGCCGACATCATCTCGATCGCGCAACACGCGAGCCCGAACGTGGCCGGCCACATCGACTGCTTCCTCGCCCAGCTGACCGCCCTGTCGAGGGTCGTCAGCAACACGCCGCGACGGACCTCCTCCTCGACCTCTTCCGGGGTCCGGCCCGTGAGATGCCCCTCGACACGCTCAACGGGCACCGAGGACCTCCTCGTCGCGATCCCCCATGGGGACCGGTGTCGGGTCCTCGTCCTCATCCTCGCCGAGGTCCGGGGGGACCGAGGACCAGTCGAGGCCACCCTTCCTCCAGATGTAGACGTAGGCGACGAACACCAGCGCGATGAAGACCGCCATCTCGAGCAGCCCGAACAGCCCGAGATCCCGGAACGTCACGGCCCACGGGAACAGGAAGATCGTCTCGATGTCGAAGATGATGAACAGCATCGCGACCACGTAGAACTTGACGCCGAACCGCTCACCGCCGGGGAGGCTCACCGCATCGTTGCCGCTCTCGTACGCCGAGAGCTTGGGTCGGTTGGGGCGATGTGGACGAAGCATCGCCGACGCCGCCAGCGACGCGACCGCGAACACCACGGCGAGGATCGCCATCAGGAGGATCGGCAGGTAGTCGCTCAGGCCGGCCGCGAGGACGGCGGCCTCGCGCGCCGCGGCGGGCGTGGGTCCGAGGGTCACGACGCGCGCGCCAGCCTCTCGAGCACGTAGAAGAGCTTGTCCTGCGCGTCACCGTCGCGGCCGTCGGTGAGGTTGGCCATCATCCGCATCGCGAACCCCATCACCTTCGGGTTGGGCAACAGGTGCTTCGTGGCCGGCCCCATGATCTCCGGCCTGCCCACGAGGCGAGCGAACCCGCGTCCGAGCGTGAAGTACCGACCGTACCGCTCCCGGAGCGCGATCGGATACGACATCGCGAGCCCCGGCCGGCCCTTCAGCAGCGCCTCGTGGAGAAGCTCCGCCGCGAGCTCGCCGGTCTCGATCGCGTACGCGATGCCCTCGCCGTTCATCGGGTTCACCGCGCCCGCCGCGTCCCCGACGACGAGCATCCCCGGGACGGCCTGGGGCGCGCGGTTCAGGCTCATCGGCAGCGGCCCCGAGAGCATCCGGCCGTCGGCCGTCTCCTCGGAGATCCCGCGGTCCTCCGGGAGCATCGTCGAGAACGCGTCGAACAGCCGCGTGGCCGACACCTCCTTGAAGTGCCGGAACGTGCTGAGCAACCCGGCGCCGAGGTTCACGCGGCCGTCGGCCATCGGGAAGAGCCATCCGTAGCCGGGCAGGAGCATGTCCCCCTCCCACAGGTCGAGCCAGGACTCGAACCAGGGGCCGCCGAGGTTGGGTGCGCGGTAGTAGCGGCGCGCGGCGATCCCGAGCGGCCGGGACTCGTCGCGGCGGACGCCGGCGTGCGCCGCGAAGCGGCTCGCGGCGCCGTCCGCCGCGATCGTGAACCGGGCGTGAATCTCGTCGGGCTCCGCCCCGTCGTCGTCGGCCGGCGCGGTCTCCGCGCCCACGACCCAGCCGTCCCGGATGATCGGCTGGCGCGCGTCGGTCGCCTCCAGCACGCGCGCGCCGGCCTTCTTCGCGCGCTCCAGGAGCAGGTGGTCGAACCCGAGGCGCGGCATCACGAGGCCGTAGTTCGGCCACGTCTCGAGCTCCGGCCACGGGAGGTCGATCGTGGCGTCCTTGGAGTGGACCCGCAGACCGACGACGCGCTCGAACCCGGGATCCGAGGTGTCGACGCCCAGCCGCTCGACCGCCCCGACGCTCCGCGGGGTGAGCCCGTCGCCGCAGACCTTCTCTCGCGGGAACGTGGCCTTGTCGACGGCGGTGACGTCGATGCCGTGACGGGCGAGGTGGTAGGCCGCCGCCGATCCACCTGGGCCGGCGCCGACGATCAGGACGTCGGTCTCGATCCGCTCGGGCACGCGCGCCTCCCCTCAGGAGCCCCGTCGGGCGCTCGTGAAACCTTTCACAAGCAGCCTATCGCAGCGTCGTCCGGCCCGCTTCCAGGTCACCCGTGGTCCCAGGCGTCGACGACGGCTGGGACGACGCGGAGGAACCCGAGCTGCGGGATCGCGGCGGCGAACCGCTCGAAGCCGTCGCCCGCGAACAGGGTCCGGTACTTCTCGTGCCAAGCGGACATCGGCTCGCGCAGATCCGGGTGCTCCGCCGGCAACAGCTCCGCGACGCCCTCGATGCGGACGCCCGAGAGGTCGTTCCAGTCGCGGCCCCGGTCGATCAGGAGCGAGACGCGCGGGTCGTGCTCCGCGGCCTCCCACGTCGTGTCGCCGACGCGCGTCGCGACGTAGATCGCGTCCGGCTGCCACACGAACCAGCGGGTGG
>DASUPO010000109.1:0-3901 GCA_036281075.1 Actinomycetota bacterium
TTGTCGCTGCGGCGGGTACCGCTGATCTCACACGTCTGCGCCGCCGCCGGCAGCGGGATGGCCAGCGCCAGTGTCGATGCGGTGGATACGAGGATCCACAAACCCTTCCTTCTCATCTCGCCTCCTTCGAATCCGTTCGCCACGCTCCTTCGAGTTCATGCGCTGGTACCCGAGCGGGTCGGCGAGGAAACGTGCAGACCCCGATTCAGTCGCGTTCCTCAGATCGGAGAAGCGAATCGCGACCATGGACCGTGGTGGCCCCGAACGACCGCGTTCTTCTTGGACCACTACGAGGGACGCCGCGCCGCCGAGATCCCGGATCCCCGGAGCACCCACACCGGACGATTCGTGGGCGTGTCGGCCATCGCGATCAAGGTGGCGAGATCAACGGAGGCTTGCCGTGTCGTTAGGAGGTTAGGCCCGGCGAACGTGCGTGAGTAAGACCAGCCGGGACCGTACGCATGGGCTCGCTGCTGGTGGTTGGACGCGTGGGCCCACTCATCCTGGCTGTCTCCGCGCCCATCTGGTGGATGCGCCACTGATCGTCGAGTGCGACATCACAATCGAGCGCCGTGTAGCGAGCCGCTACGCATCGGCGGATTCAGACGTCAAGATCCCGGATCGCCCCGGCCAGAGCAGCCGGACGACCTCGTCGATGTCGCTATCGCGATCAGCATGACGAGGTCTGCCGAAGCGGGTCGCGCCCGTGAGCGTTCGGAGGATCTCGGCGCGGTGAGGAATCTCCAGCAAGCCGAAATCTTGACTGCCTGCGTCCGACCCATCTGGGCGACGGTCTGTTCGGGGAGGAAGGTGCCCCGAGCAGGCCGATCCCCCGTCCGGAACCTTTCCCCCGCTGGCTATCTCCACGGCCGCCTTCTCCGCCTGCCTGGTCACCAAGCAGTGGCGACCGAAAACGCACCCCTCCGTGGGTGTTCGCTCGCAAAGTGGGGTACGTATGATTCGGTCCCTTGCGCGACCTACGGCATCTTTGATGAGGTGAGACATGCGAAGACGGCCCGGAAAGAGCCGAGACCTCCGGCTCGCCTTCGCTCTGGTGTTGATGCTCGCCGGCGTGAATTCCAGCTCCGCATGGGCGACGGAGACCGCCGATTCCGTGGCTCGAATCGGCCGGGATGCCGTGGTTGCCGACACGAAGGACAAGCCGGATCCACCGTCGCCCGAGCCCCCGCCCAGGCCCACGCCCGAGCCCTCACCATCGCCAAGCCCTGAACCCTCACCCGAGCCCTCGCCATCGCCTACCTCTGAACCGTCTCCGGAGCCGTCGCCGACCCCACGGCCGGATGACGACGACGCGACCCCGCCGCCGACGGGTGGATCGGCGCCGCAGCCGGGCGCGAACGCTCCCGCCCCGATCGCCACGTCCGGTGTCGTCGCCGGCACCACGGAGGCGGGGCTCCCCCGGAAGCTTCAGGATCCGCGGACGGACATGCCTCGCGCCCCCAAGCCAACCGAGACCAGGGGGACGGATGCCGAGACCCTGGGCGTTGGAGATATGTTTGGCAATCAGGATGCATGGATCGACTCGGTCACCTCGATCCTCGCGGGTCTGGCCCCCATGGGATCCGAAGAGATCTTGAGAGTCCCCTGCCAGGCGTGGGCGTGCCGACCCTCCACCGATACAGCCGGCCTCAACGTGATCCTCGTCCTGGGCGGCGGGGTGGCGATCGGCGCCGTCACCATCGCGACACGTGTCGCGAAGCGGCGCCTTGGTGGTAGCGCTCGATGAGGCCACAAGAAACCTCGCCGGCTGCTCGATCTACCGATACGAGGATCGGAGATCTTTCTGACTCGTCGTCCGGGTTGACGAACTTGATCGGCGACGAAGGCAAGAGTCGTTTCGACGGATCAAGCCAGACCCGCTCGAGAAAGACCGAACCGAGCGACGGCTCCGGGACTTGGGTCACGCTGCGCGGGGCCGCGGAGCAGGCTGGGGTATCGGTGTCGAAGGTGCGCGGGCTCTATCGAGCCGGCCGGGTCCGCTCACGGAAGCCTGCGGACTGGACACACAAGGAGAGCACGGAGCGACATCTGGTCATGGTCGTGCTCGAGGACGTGCTGGCGCAGCTTGGAAGCGCGAGGGAGGAGACCGGCGCACTTGATCCCCCGCCCTCGAGCGATGTGCGCTCCCCGACGGCGACGGCGACCGATCCGTACGAGTGGAGCCGGATCACGGCTCAGCTCGAGGAACTCCGGCGGACCCGCGACGAGGTCGCAGCCGCTAGGGCGCGAGCCGCCCGCGCGGAGGAGGAACGAGACACCCTACAGGAGACATTGGGTGAGGTTCAGCCGCGCGTCGAGCGGCTCGAGCGACTGTCCGCAGCCGGCGACTCGACGGGTCCATCCGCCGGCGACGGGAACTCAGCAGATGGCGCGATGATCCCGGATCCGGACGTCGAGGTCGAGTGGACGATCGAGGAGCCCCAGGTACGCAAGGAAGCGCCGCGCCTCAGCTTCCTTCGGCGGGGCGCGGAGGATCGCTGGCGTGCATTCACCGCCCGGATCTCCAGCGCGTCTCCCGTGCTGGCAAGACGGCTACTCACCCGTTGGGACCACCTCGCCGAAGGTACCGATCTGAGGTGGTCCCGTATCACCCTCCGAGCTCGCAACGGCTGGCATCGATTCGGCGACACGGCGGCGGCCTCACGGATCAGGTTCGCGGAGGAATGGCCCAGATGGACACGTGTCCTCCGTCGGCCGATCGTGTTCGGTGGGATCGTCGTGGCTGTACTCTGCATCTTGTCGGGGATCGCCCTCCTCCGTGCACGCACGGGTCCAACGCCGGCCGCGGATGAGGCACCTCAAGACACCGTGTCGTCCCTGACGGACGATAGGAGCTTCGCGACGGGCTTCGACCCATCGCCGACGCCATCGGCCGTCGAGGAGGGCCTCCCCGGCGTCGATGTCCATGTGAACGAGGCGGCCGGATATCTGTTCTCCTACCCCGCGTCATGGGCGATCGGCCGAGAAGCGGGCGTCGACCGCCTGCGCGATCCTTCAGGCGACGTCCTCATGGCCTTCGAGGTCGCGCCACCCGGCACCCTGCGATCGGCCTCGGATCGTGTCGTCGGTGAGATCGCGACCCGGTACTCGGATGTCCAACTCGAGACGAGCCCCGTCGAGCAAACGCCCCAGGGCCTGCCGTCGCTGGTCGTGGGTGGTCACGGGATCGGCCCCGGACGCGCGACGATGCGGTTCCTCGTCATCACGATCCAGGCCCCCGACGGCAATCGGGCCATCACGGTCCACTTCTCGCCCGATGCTCGGCCGCTCGACTGGCTGCCGGTGATCCGGGAAGTGATCGCCTCGTATCGCATCTCCACGCTCGACTGACGTCGCGACAGCCGAAGGGGGCATCCCGTCTGCGAGTTCCGACCGCGATCGTCGGGTAGCGTCGATCACCCGATCTCTCCTGACGGGCGGGCGTTCTTCCCGAGTGTCGGTCGCACTCAACTACGTCTTAACCGGCGCGTTCGGGATCAGGTGTGTCGCCGCGCACACCCAAACCGCATGCCGCCCACCTCGCTTTACGGGTCTGCCTGACGCAGAGTCCGCCCTGGGTGGAGCGTGGTGAGGTCCGAGGACGCTACGCTTCATTCGGGCGCCGGTAGCTCAGGGGATAGAGCAGGGGACTTCTAATCCTCAGGTCGCAGGTTCGAATCCTGCCCGGCGCGCCAGTGTGGTGCGCGCCGGCGTCCGTCGGTCATCCGCGGCGACCGGACCGGCTCGATCACAGGTTCCTGCACTGATCTTCCTTGTTCCCTTGGACCACGTTGTCCCCGCCTGTCGGTGGCGGCGAGTTCGACTTGCACTGCAGGTTCCCGTCGATGACGTTGGCGAAGATCCGCACGCCTCCGTCGTTCGAGAAGGCTTGGAGGTCGGC
>DASUPO010000110.1:0-23164 GCA_036281075.1 Actinomycetota bacterium
TTCCCGCGGGGTAGGGTTTGGTCCCGAACATGGATATGTTGGTCTGGATCTTCGCGGGCATCTTCCTCGTAAACGTCCTGACCGTGGCCATCCTGGGTGTCGTGGTGGAGGTCCGGCAGCGCCGCTATCAGCGCGAGGTCCGCGATCTCGAACTCCTCTACGAGGCGCCGTCCGCGCGCGTCCCGGTGACCGCCCCGCGGCGCCGTCATGAGCGGCCCGTGGGGAAGCACGTCGTGGTGGCCGTGGCGACTCAGGGGAAGCATGTTGAGGTGGAGATGAGCGACCCGCGAGGGCAAGAGATGGTCCGAAGCGCGTCGTTCGTCATCGCCGTCGCGTCGATCCTGGTCGTGATCATCGCCACACTGGTGTCTCCGACCGAGGACGCCGATACGGCTTCGATGACGGCGGCAGACGGCAACACCGAAGAGGGAGCCGTCCCGGGTCTCAGGATCGAACCTAGACAGGGAGGAGGCGGATCGGATCGACGGAACGTGTCGACCGATCCCCGACAGGGGCGAGCAGCGATCGACGAGCCCATCGACGTCGACGCTCCGGGGCAGAACGTCGTGGTCTCGGGTGGAGAAGACGCCATCCCGGCTGTGGTCGCGGCGGCACCGGCGTCCGCGACGTCCATCCGCCTCGACTGGGAGCCCGTCCCCGCCGCGACCGGCTATCTCGTCGACCGGTGGATGGAGAACGGCGCCGATGCCGATCGCGGCTGGTTGGAGATCGCCAGTACGGCAGCGGGGATCTCGACGATCACGGACACGGATCTCGAAGCCGCTACCACGTACTACTACCGTGTGACGGCCGTGCTGGAGGGCGGAGTGGAGGCCCTAGCATCGGACGTCGTGCATGCCACCACCATGAGCGCGCCACCGC
Source organism: Actinomycetota bacterium (assembly GCA_036281075.1). Taxonomy (GTDB): domain Bacteria; phylum Actinomycetota; class UBA4738; order UBA4738; family HRBIN12; genus JAJNBA01. The sequence goes on from DASUPO010000110.1 coordinate 883, forward strand.
AAGCACCGACGCTCACGGTCAAGACGGCTGGGAACAACGTCTTCCTGCGCTGGACGGACGTCGAGGACGAAACCGGGTACCGGATCGAGCGGCTCGCCTCCGGCGAGGACGAGTGGGCCCTGCTGGCCGCGACGGACGCGGGGGTCGTGTCGGTCAAGGACGAGGACTTGAGCGCCGACGTGACGTATGAGTACCGGGTCATCGCGACTGGGCTCGGCGGGGACTCCGAACCCTCGAACATCGTGCAGGTCGACCCGTCGGTCTCGATCGGGGAAGGATCTCCTTCCGCCGAGGATCCGGGGCAGAACGCCATCGAGACAGACGCCATGGGAGCGGACTCGATCGAAACGGCCGCGATCGAGGCGGACGTCATCGAGACGGACGCCATGGAGCCGGTCGCGATCGAGCCGGTCGCGATCGAGCCGGACGCAGTGCCGAGCGACTGATCGGGCGTGCCCGACCTCTGACGGCTCTACCGGGGTCGTCGCCCGATCGGGGTTCAACCCGGTCCGAGCCGGAGGAAGCCGCCGACGTGGACGGGGAGCAGGTCAGCGGCGCGCCGGTTGCCTCCGCCCCCGGGGCGTCGTCACCAGCGCGCCGTCGCTCGGACGGCCGTAGATCTCCCATCCGAGCGGGTCCATCAGTCGAACGCCGCCGTCGTGCGTTCGTCCGATCCCTCGAAATGACTGTCCATCGCGTCGGCGTCCGGGAAGCAGTGCGCGACGGTGAACCTCGAACCCACGTCATCGAGGCACAGGTCACGACGAGTGGACCGGGCTCCTTGTCATCCGGCGGATCCTGTCGCACGATGACGACACGGGAGAGAGGAGGTGGTCCTACTTGCATAGACAGCAGGAGACCCCCGAGGTGATCGGCTGCTAGCCGTCCCTCGCGGGCCGGGGCCGCTGCCCCGCCCGTCTGCCTGATAGCCGGCAGAATCCAAACCGATCACCAGCTTCACGGGCTCCGACCTGGTCCGTCGGACGGAACCTCGTCAGAGGTCGAAGCGCTCGTGAGGTGAAGCGCTCAGGGGCTGGGTCCCGTTCGCGGGACCCAGCCCTTACCTACCATTCGGACCGCTTACGGCTGGGGCGCTCCCGGCACTCCCACCGGCAACCGGAACAGCGACGGCGTGGGCGCCGTCGAGAAGATCCCGAAGTTCACGCCGTACAGGCTCTTGTAACGCCGGCGCGGACCCGACAACCGCCCAGGTCGCGCCCAAGGATCAGGAGGGCCACTCGGGCTTCTTCGGCTCCTCGCCGAGCAGATCGTCGAGCGACCGCTTCTTCGCCTGCTCGGCCTTCGCGATCTCCTCGGCCAGTCGGTCCGACGGCGCGTCCTCCGCGGCCTCGAGCATCTCCTCGAGCGACTTGCCGGTGCTGCCCTTCAGCCGGATCCGGAGCGCAGCCAGCACTGCCTCGTGCCGCTCGGAGAGTCCCTGGTTCACTTTGATCTCGGTGAGGGCTTCCTCCGCCCTCCCCAGGAGCTCGTCGTCGTCCACCGAAAGAGTGTGCCACCCCGAGGCGACGTCCATCGCCACGGGTCAGGCGTGCCGAACGGCACGACCGATCGGTGCACGCCGGCACCGACCCGGGACCCCGGCCCCCCTACGTTCGCACTCGAGACATCGATCGTTCCCCGAGGGGAACCGGACGAAGGGAGAGGCGATGAGCGCCCAGGGAGCGACCCTCGAGCGGCGAGGGTTCCATCTGCCGATCTGGCCCGTCCTCGCGCTGTTGGTCGTCGCGGCGGTCACGGTGGTCGGCGTGAACGTGATCGGCGACGTTCGTCAGGCCGAGCCCGTCACCACGGTCCAGGAGACCGATGGAGCGTCGGGCTCGTCGTTGGGGAACTCGGCGATCCCGCGGGGAGTGGACTTCACGATGGTCGAGCTGGTCGGCGTCGCCGGGATCGAGGGATCGGCGGCTGCGGTCCGTGAGCTCCCCGCCGTCCCGTTCCACGCCGAGGGAAGGGCTCACGAAGTGGAGCTCGGACCGGCGAGCGGCGCGACGGTCGGCGGGCCCTCCCAGTCGCCGTTCGGCGACTGCCAGCACTGCAAGCAGCGGCGGTAAGGCACTCCTCCTCCCGAAACCGCTGAGGAAGGGGCCGGCGAAGCCGGCCCCTTCCGACTTGTTGCGTCCCGGTCGCGGTGGGACAACGTGTGTCGTGAGGACCGATGGGACCGGGGGAAGTGGCTCACGCCCGACGCCGCGGTGGCGTCCGCGCTGCGCTGACGTGCCAGCTTCACAGGTATCGTCACGCCGCGGTCTGCATGGCATACGTGTTCAGACATGGCACACGAGTCTCTTCCCGTTCGCCTCGGCCCCCAGGGTCGTCTCGTCGTCCCGGCGGAGCTCCGGAGGGAGCTCGGCCTGACGGAAGGCGCCGAGCTCGCGATCCGTTCGGACGGCCGGCTGATCCTCGAACCCGGACGGAGGTCCTCCGCCGCCTCCGTCGCCGGTTCGGAGTCGTCGGAGAGAGCCTCGCCGACGAGCTGGCCGCCGACCGCGCCGAGGGAGCCGCGCGGGAGGCCGGGGAGTGACGTCCGACGGCGTCGTCCTGGATGCCTCGGCGCTCCTGGCCTTGCTCCAGGGAGAGGAGGGCGCGGACGAGGTCGAGACGTTGCTCGACGGCGCCCTGATGTCGTGCGTCAACCTCTCGGAGGTGATCCAGAAGGCCGAGCAGCACGACGTGGCGACGGAGGGTCTGGAGTCCGACCTGGAGGCTCTCGGGATCCAGTTCCGCGACTTCGACCTCCAGATGGCCAGGCCCGCGGTGGAGCGGTGGTCGAAGGGGAGCGGGCTCGTTCGCGGATCGAGCGTGCTTGGCGCTGGCGCGGCGAGAGAGCCGGATCGCGGTCACGGCCGACGCCCGTTGGTCGACGGCGGCGTCCGACGTCGAACTGTTGGTGCTCCCGCCACTGACCAGCGCTGACTAGCCTCTCACCGATGAACCGGCAGACCGTGACGGACACGGCTCCACCCCGCTGGCGAGAGCTCTTCGTCGGGGCCCGAGGCCGGCTCACGACAGGCCTGCTGATCCTCGAGGCGATCGTGGCGATCGAGATCATGATCGTCGCGACGATCCTGCCCGCGGTCCAGGACGATCTCCAGGGGCTGTCCCTCTACGGATGGACCTTCGCGGCGCTCACCCTCGCGTCGTTCGGCGCCGTGCCGATCGCGGGGAAGCTGACCGACCGGCTGGGTCCTCGCCTGGTCTTCGCCGGCGCGATCGCGATCTACGCGGTCGGGCTTGCGGTGGCCGCGACGGCGCCGACGATGCTCGTGCTCGTGTTCGCGCGGTTCGTGCAGGGGATCGGCGGCGGCGGCCTGTACGTCGTGTCGCTCGCGACCGTCGCCAAGACGTACCCCGAACGGATCCGGCCGCGCGTGATGGCTCTGCTCGCGTCGATGTGGATCGTCCCGGGACTCCTCGGACCGCCGATCGGCGCCGTGATCGCCGAGACCGTCGGCTGGCGGTGGGCGTTCGTCGCGCCCCTCCCGCTGATCGTGTTCGCGGCCCTCCTGGTGATGCCGTCGCTCCGAGGGGTCCCCGTGAGCGAGGAGGAGTCACGGCTGCCTGTCGCCGCGTCGCTCGTACTGATGGTCGGCGTCGGGATCCTCCTGGGCGGGCTCACGCATCTCACCCCATGGAGCATCCCGCTCGTCGTCGTCGGGCTCGCGGTGACGATCCCGGCCCTTCGGCGGATCACGCCGCCCGGCACGCTCACCGCTCGGGCGGGGATCCCGGCGGCGTCGGCGGCCGCGTTCCTCGCGTCGGTGGCGTTCTTCGCGACCGACGGCTTCGTGACGCTGATGCTCACGGAGACGCGTGGTCTGTCCGTCGGCGTGGCCGGCATCGTGCTCACCGCTGCATCGATCGCGTGGGCGGCCGGCTCGTGGTGGCAGTCGCGGGTGATCGGACGGCTGGGGGCGCGCCGGATGACCGCGATCGGCGCGATGTTGATCGGCACGGGGAGCGCGGTCGTCGCGGTCGGTCTGCTGGACGTCTCGGTGGTCGTCCCGTACCTGGGATGGGCGATCGGGGCGCTGGGGATGGGCATCGTGTTCCCGACGATCCCGCTGGCGGTGATGGGCGAGGTCGAGGAGGGTCGGGAGGCCGGCGAGCTGTCCTCGACGATCCTCATGGACTACCTGGGCGTCGGGATCGGCGCCGGGCTCGGGGGAGCCAGCGTCGCGCTCGCCGACGCCGGAACGATCTCGATCGAGGGCGGGCTGGCGGGCGCGTTCGGGATCGGGATCGTGGCCTCGGTGCTCCTGCTGGTCGTCGCCCGGCGGCTGCCGGACGCGCGTGCGGCCCGGGCGACGCCGTGACCCTTGGCTCGCAGCGGCCTCGAGACTACGATGGGCCCTCGCCTGAGCGAGAGGATCGGATGGCGATGGACGAGGGGAACGCGGCTCTCGGCGCAGCGGAGGCCGAGTCGCGGATCGGGGAGCGCAAGACCCTCCGGTACGACTGCGGGTGGCTGGGATGCGACGAGATACCCATGGTGACCCGCCGTCTGTTCCAGTCGGTCGAGGTCGGGGACGTCATCGAGTTCCTCGTCCGGGAGCCTTCGTCGAAGGAGGACACGCCGCCCTTCTGCAGGATGCTCGGCCATCGCATCCTCTCGATCGAGGAGCAAGAGGACGGCGCGCGCGTGATCGCGGTCGAGCGCGCTCGGTGACACACCGACCGAAGGGGGACGCTCCGTGAGCGATCGGATGATCTTCGTCTGCAGCCATGGGAAGGACGATCCGGAACGCGCGATCGTCGCGTTCGCCGCGGCGAACACCGCCGCGATCGCGGGGATCCCGACCGCGGTGCTCTGCACGATCGACGGCGTGTGGCTCGGGACCGAAGGCGGGACCGACGGGTTCGAGAAGGAGGGGCTGCCCTCGCTGCCCGAGCTGTTCGCCAGCGTGATCGACAACGGCGGCGAGGTCTGGATGTGCGGCGTCTGCACGCGCCCGCGGGGGATCACCGAGGATCAGGCCGTGAAGGGCGCGAAGATCGTGGGCGCCGCGACGGTCGTGGAAGAGGTCGCGAACGGCGCCAAGCTGCTGACCTACGCCTGAGCCGCGCCCGCCCGCGGGCTGAGGACCGCGGCGACGTCGCTCCGTCCTACGAAGCTCGCGCGCTCCGGCCGGTCCTCGAGCCCCGCGACGATCCTCGCGAGGATCTCCCGGGCCCGCGCGGTGGCTTCGTCGGACGCGTCCGTTCGACCGAGTGAGGCGTGGGCGCGTCCCAGGAGGGCGTGACAGCGCCAGACGAGTGGGATCTCGGAGACCTCGGTCGCGGCCTCCAGGGCCCGTAGCGCTCCCGTCTCGACCCGGTCCGTGTCCCCGGCGAGGAGGTCGGCGAGCGCCGCCGCGTACGCGGCCCACGCCGCGAGGAGGGGGCTGCGGTCCGCGGCCGCTTCGCGCAACATCCCGGCGGCCCGGGCCAGGCGCGCGCCGTCCTCCCGCTCCTCCCAACAGGCGACCTCGAGCCGGAGCGCCAACAGGAGCTCGCCGGGCGTGTCGCCCGCCGACCGGACCGCGTCGGCGAACGACGCCTCCGCGTCGGCTGAGCGGTCCGCCCGGGCCTGCACCCATCCCACGGCGGCCTCGAGCGGGGGGCGCAGGAACCGACCGCCCACCTGGTCTCCGATCGCCCGCGTCCGCTCGACGTCTCGCGCGAACCGCTCGTGGTCCCCGAGCTCCGAAAGCGGCCAGAGGCGCCACAGGCGCGTAGTGAGCTCGACCCGCGGCGCGGCGACCGTGGACGCGATCTCGACAGCCTCGTCCGCATGGCCGAGCGCCGCGCCCAGCTCACCCACCGACACGCCGATCAGCCCGAGCGTCGAACGCGCGTAGGCCTCGTCGACGCGGTTCCCCAGGTCGCGCGCCCCCTCGGCCGACGCCTCCGCGATCCGCTCGGCCCGGATGGGATCGCCGAGCAGCCACTCCACGGCCGCGTTCATGTACCCGTTGTGAAGGAGCATCGGCTGCTGTCCGAGGGCCCGGAGCAGCTCGTCGGCCCGCCGCCCCTGCATCAGCGCTTCGCCGAACCGCCCCGTGAAGAACCCGGTCTCGACCAGGCCGTGCCGGGCGAACGCCTCCATCTCCCGGTCGCCCGCCTCGGTCGCGACGTCGAGCGCCTCGTGGTGCAACGAGGCAGCCCCCTCCCAATCTCCCCGGCCGATCGCCATCGAGCCCGCCGTGTGCAGCAGCCTGGCCACCAGGTCGTCGGCATGCATCACGCGCGCCGACTCGAGGGCGCGGGGGAGCAGGGCCTCGCCCTCGTCGTACCGATCCGCCTTCCACAGCACGTGCACCATCGCGGCGAGCGCTCGGCTCTCGAGCCATCCCCGGCTTCCTTCGGGCCGGGCCCGCGCCGCCTCCAGCGCCCGTTCGTAGTCGGCGTGGGCCTCGTCGAACCGACCGAGCTGCTCGTAGGCCTCGCCGCGGGAGAGCGCGATCTCGAACAGCGTGAGCGCGCCCTCCTCGGCCGGGAGCTCCTCGAGCGCGGCGACGGCGCGGTCGTACCACGCGATCGCCTCCTCGGCCGCGAACACGCGTCGGTGCCGGTGCCCCGCGAGCATCGCGTAGCGCGCCACGCGATCGTGATCGTCGGCACGCGATGCATGGTTGGCGAGGATCTCGGCGAACTCCTCGTCGCGGCCGGTCGTCGCCTGTTCCAGCCAGTCGATCACCCGCCCGTGCGCTTCGCGCCGCCGCCCGTGCGGGATGCTCTCGTAGGCGACGTCCCGCGTCAGCGCGTGGTGGAAGCTCAGCTCTCGCTCGCCGGCGATCGCGGATGCGTCCCGCTCCTGCACGAAGCCCTTGTCGATCAGTCCCTCGAGCTCGGCCTCGACCTCGGAACCACCCAGCCGCTCGACCGCGCCGACCCAGCAGACCCGCCCCACGACCGCGCAGTCCTGGATCGCCCGCTTCTGGGCGGACGTCAGGAGGTCGATCCGGGACGCGATCACACGTTGCACCGTGTCCGGGAGCGACGAGGGCAGGTCGCGCGTGCGGGTCCACGCATCGCCGACCCGCTCGAGCGTTCGGTCCTCGACCATCATCCGCACGAGCTCGCCCGTGAAGAACGGGTTCCCACCCGCACGGGCGGTGATCTGCTCGACGACGTCGTCCGGGGGTCCGCCGCCGAGCAGACCCTCGAGCAGCGACCGTCCCTCCGAGTCGGACAACGGCGGGAGCTCGATCACCGTCGAATCCCGGACCCCGGCGCCCCAGCTCGGACGAAGCTCCCAGAGCTGGGTGCGGGCCGTACACAGGAGGACCAGCGCGCCGCCGGTCCGCGTCGACAGTGACTCGATCAGCTCGAACACGGGGTCGTCCGCCCAATGGATGTCCTCGATCAGCGCGACCACCGGTCCATCGGCGCACAGCGACTCGAAGTATCGGCGCCAGGCACCGGCGATCGCGCGGCCGGCGGCGGCGGGCTCGACCCCGGCGAGCGGATCCGAGCCCGCGTCGATCCCGATCGCCGAGAGGAGCACCTCGCTCGTCCCGAGCGACCCGTCCTCCGCGAACCGGCCGGTCAGTCGCGTCCGGGCCTTGTCCATGATCACCGACGGGGCGTCGCTGTCCAGGATCCCGGCGTCGGCTTTCAGGATCTCCGCCATCGGCCGGTACGGGCCTCCGTCGTACGGAAGGCACCGCCCGCGGACGACCCGGACCGGTTCCGTCCCGGCCACGTCGAGGCTCTGGAGGGACTCGCTCGCGAGCCGGCTCTTCCCGATCCCGGGCGGGCCGACCAGCGTCACGAGCCCCGGCTTGGCCTGCTTCCGCGCCCGCCCGATCACGAGCCGCAGGAGGTCGAGCTCGTCGCCGCGCCCCACCATGGGCGCGTCGGGCCGTCGGGCCTCCTCGGGTCGGCGATCCGGCAGCGCCTCGTACACGGCGACCGGTTCCTCGATCCCCTTGAGCTCGACCGACCCCAGATCGCGATACGCGATCGTCTCGAGGGTCGCATCGCGCGTCCGCCGACCCACCACCACGGCCCCCGGGGCCGCCACGGTCTGGAGGCGGGCGGCGACGTTGACCACCTCCCCCGTGACGTATCCCTCGCGGTCGGAGCTATGGGCCGCGAGCACCTCGCCCGTGTTGACGCCCACCCGCAGGTCGAGGTCCCCGCCGGCGCGCTCGGTCACCTGCTGGTTCAGCGCGTCCATCCGGCCCTGCATCGCGAACGCGGCGCGGACCGCTCGCTCCGGGTCGTCCTCGTGCGCCACGGGGACGCCGAACACGGCCATCACCGCGTCGCCGATGAACTTCTCGACCGTGCCGCCGAACCGCTCGACCTCCTCGACCATCGCGTCGAAGAACGGCCGGAGCACGCCGCGCAGGTCCTCGGGATCGAGCCGGGTCGCCAGCTCGGTGGATCCGCTCAGGTCGGCGAAGATCACCGAGACGACCTTGCGCTCCTCAGGGGTGACGCCCGCGACCGACGCTGGCTCCGAGGCGGTCGAGGACCCGAGGGGCGTGCCGCAGTTGCCGCAGAACCGGAACGATGGAGGCCAGGTCTGGCCGCACGAGGGGCAGGCGCGCTCCAGGGACGCCCCGCAGGCTCCGCAGAACCGCTGGTCGGGCGGCGACGGGGTGCCGCACGTGGGACAGGGAAGCTCGTCCATCGGGCGCAATCGTCCCACCCGGCGCCGGCCCGCGCGAGAGCGGTCCTCGCGAAGGGAAGGCCCGATCGCCGGGCGTCACGGTGAGGGGCGTCCCGCACGCGGGACGCCCCTCATCCGCCGATCGGCGATCGTCCTCCGGCTAGCAGCCGGTGAACGTGATCTCCCCGCCCGACCCGTTGTGCAGGCCCGGGGCCACCGGACCGATCCCGGCCGGCGTCAGTGCGTGCAGGTTGTTGTGGAACTGGTTGTGCGCCCGCTGCAGGTCCGGGTTGTCGCACACGCGAGGCCCGACCTGGACCATCTTGCCGCTATCGAGCTCGATCCAGTGCCTGTGCGGCGGGACGTTGCTCAGGTTCGGATCCGCTGTGGCGGTCACAGCACTGAACCCGACGAGCCCGACGAGCAACACGCTCGCGAGCAGGACTCGCATCTTCATCAGCACCACCCCCTTGTGGTGGCGAACTGTGACACGGGAGCCGTCGCCAGCACAAGTCCCCCACGACACAGATGTCGTGTGTCGCATACCCTTCCGTGGGTAGGGGCAGCGCGAGACGATGTACGGCTGGGTCCGGACGCGCGGAGGGCCCGGCGCACGGGCCGGGCCCTCCTCAACGCGGTGCTCGGTGATCCCTAGACGGGACGGACGTTCGAAGCCTGCGGGCCCTTCTGGCCCTGGCCGACCTCGTACTCGACCTTCTGGGCCTCCTCGAGGTTCTTGTACCCCTCGCCGGCGATCGCGCTGAAGTGAACGAACACATCTGCGCTGCCATCGTCCGGAGTGATGAAGCCGAAGCCCTTCTCCGAGCTGAACCATTTCACGGTTCCTGTTGCCACTGCGATCCCTCCTTCCTTCCGCCGTCCGGGCTACTTCCGTGCCCCTGGGCGCCGGCGTGACGTGCCGGGTGAGGGACTGCTCGTGACTGCTCGTAGCGAACCGCGATCTGCCCTCGAGAGCAAGGGTACGCGAAATCGGGGCCGATGGACTCGGGATCGTAGGGGTATCCGTGGGGCCGGCGACGTGCGATGATGCGGACCCGCCCTCATCGATCGGTGAGCGCGACCCCGACCGAGGAGGCCTGGTCCCATGTCCACGCGGAGCGGACCGGTCCCGATCCAATCGGCAGCCGACGTTGCCGGCATCGACGTCTGGCAGATCCGCCGGTGGGCCGACCTGGGCAGCGTCGAGATCGAGCAGCGCGGCGGTGTCGAAACGGTCGTGCTGGAGCTGGTGATGGCGATGGCGGCATCGGCGAGGCGCCGCCGCCCGGGCGGAGTCAAGGATTCACTCAGGGCTCGCCTGGCCGACGCGAAGGTCCAGGACCCGGACCGGAGCGTCTCGGACCTCCAGCGGATCGCCCGCAACGACAGCACCGCCTAGCGAGAGCCCGGCGATCGCCCTCGAGCGGCGAAGCCGTTCGGTCGACCTCGCCCGCCGGTTGCTGACCTCGGTGGTTTCTGCCCAGAGTGGACCATGAGCCAGGTCGGCACGTCGGCCCTCGATCCGCTCGAGCGCCTCCAGCGGGTCCAGCGGGTCACGGACGCGGCGCTCGCGCACCTGTCGGTCGACGACCTGCTCGACGAGCTGCTCGTTCGGGTCCGGGAGATCCTCGACGCGGACACGGCGGCCGTGCTGTTGCTCGACCGGTCCCGGAACGAGCTCGTCGCCCGCGCCGCCAAGGGCATCGAAGAGGAAGTGGAGCGCGGCGTCCGCATCCCGGTGGGGAAGGGGTTCGCCGGCCGGATCGCGGCCGAGCACGCGCCGGTGACCCTCGATCGGGTCGATCACAGCACCGTGATGAACCCGATCCTGTTCCAGACCGGCATCCGATCACTCCTGGGCGTCCCGCTGCTCGCGCACGGCGACCTGGTGGGGGTGATGCACGTCGGGACGAAGTCGGAGCGCACGTTCACCGACGAGGACACGGAGCTGCTCCAGCTCGTCGGCGACCGCATGGCGCTCGCTCTCCACGTCCGCCTCTCCGACCGGGCGCGGGTCGTGACCGATGCGTTCCAACGGACGTTCCTCCCAGACGTCCTCCCCTTCATGCCGGGGTTCAAGGTGGCGACGCGGTACCTGCCGGCCGCCTCGGCCGTCGGCGTCGGGGGGGACTGGTTCGACACGTTCGTGCTTCCGTCGGGCGAGATCGTGCTCGTGATCGGGGACGTCGCCGGCCACGGTCTGCCGGCCGCATCGCTGATGGGGAAGCTGCGCAACGCCCTCCGGGCGCACGCCCTGCTCGGGGGATCGCCCCTCGATATCGTGCAGCGCGCGGATGCGTTCCATCGCTACTTCGGAGAGGGTGAGCTCGTGACGCTGCTCGTCGGTTTCCTCACGCCGGATCTCGCGACGCTGCGATACGTCTCGGCCGGACACCTGCCGCCGCTGATCGTCGACGCGGACGGAGCTCGCTTCGGCACGGACGGTCACCTCGACCAGGCCCTCGGCCTGGGGGATCCGCCCGTGTTCGAGGAGCAGACCGTGCAGATGCGTCCGGGGACCTCCGTCCTCCTCTACACCGACGGGCTGATCGAACGCCGAGATGAGTCGCTCGATGCCGGTCTGGAGCGGCTCCGCTCGACCGCGGAACGGATCGTCCCCGGCCAGCCACCCGGCCCCGGGATCACGGAGCTCCTCGGCGAGGTCGTCGGGGGCCGGCGACCGATCGACGACATCGCGATGATGATCGCGCAGCGAGACGCCACGCCGGCGATGGAGCTCGAGTTCGCGGTGGAGGCCCGCGCACGCTCCCTCCTCACGATCCGCCGCGCGCTCGCTCGATGGCTCGCCGACCTCGACGTTCCGGAGCTCCCCGCGAGAGAGGTCGTGGCGGCGACCTCGGAGGCCGCCGCGAACGTGGTCGAACATGCCTACGGACCCGCCGGCGGCTCCATCACGATCACGGCGAGGCTGGAGTCCGACGTGATCGACGTCCGGGTCAGCGACACCGGTGCGTGGCGAGGCGTGACGCGGGGCGAACGTGGTCAGGGGGTGCGAGTCATGCGCGCGGTGATGGATTACGTCCGGATCGACGCGTCGGACACCGGGACGGTCGTCCACATGCGACGGAGAACGGGGGCGTAGCTGTGGAGATGGCCGAGGTCGACTTCGAGCGCGACGGCTCGATCGCGGTGGCGACCGTGTCGGGCGAGATCGACATGGGGAACGCCGCGTCGATCCGGCTCCGGATCTCGGAGCTCGTGACGCCGGACGACGACGCCGTGGTCCTCGACTTCTCCCCGCTGTCGTTCATCGACAGCGCCGGGCTTCACGCGCTCGCGGAGCTGGCGGCCGTGCTGCGAGAGCGGAGACAGCGGCTGCTCCTGTGCGTCCCGCCCGGCAACCACATCCAGCGGACGCTCGAGATCGTGGGGATCCCGCAGAGCGTCTCGATCGAGCCCGATCGGGAGGCCGCGATCGCGGCGGCGCGGGAGTCCGCGATGCAGGCCCACCCCTATCCGCCGGAGGAGCAGGCGTGAGCGGCTCCCCGCGGGCCGCCCAGCAGCGTTAGACGGTCTTCTCCTCCTCGACCGTGCCGTCCTGGGCGTGCACGATCACGTCGGCCGGCGAGTCCTGCTCGGCCCTCGTCGTCGCGGCGGAGATCGCCAATTCCTTCGAGGGGAAGGGCGGTGTGGCCTTGCCTCCGGTCTCCACGACCCATCCGTCGTCCTTCGGCGTGACGTCGTAGCGGGTCTTCTCCATCGAGGTCACCTCCGAACGGGCCCTTACCCCCGTCGAGGGGAGTGAAACAAGCGAAGTGAGCCTGGACGCCGGCGAGCGGGCGTTGCGATCCGACCGTAGGCTTCGGGGCTGGGTCCGATCGAGTGGGGAGGATCGTGAGCGATCAACGCAGCGACGACGTGTCGGTCGTGGGACGCACCGCACGCATCGAGGGGACCCTGACGTCGGCGGGCTCCTTGCGGATCCACGGTCACCTCACGGGGGCGATCTCCGTCGAAGGCGAGGTGGCCGTCGCGAACGGGAGCGAGGTCCAGGCGGACATCCAGGCCCGGAGCATCAGCCTCGCCGGACGCGTGAAGGGGAACCTGACCGCGCCGGGATCGGTGGTCCTTCCCCCGCAGAGCCGTGTCCAGGGCGACGTGCGCGCCGAGAGCGTGACCGTGCAGGGTACGGTCGACGGTGACGTCGTCGCCGAGCAGAAGGCGGTGCTCGGGCCGGAGGCGCGGGTCCAGGGCGACGTCACATGCCGGACGCTCGTGATCGAAGAGGGCGCCTTCTTCGCCGGTCGTTCCAACATGTCCGGCACCGGGTGACGTGAAGGGTCAACGGACGAGTCGGAAGAAGGCACGCACCTCTTCGACGAAGAGGTGCGGCTGCTCGAGCGCGGCGAAGTGTCCACCTCGTTCAGGCTCGTTCCAGTATCTGATGTCGAGGAATCGCCGCTCCGCCCATCGCTGCGATGGACGCTGGAGCTCCTTCGGGAAGATCGAGCAGCCGGTGGGGACGGTGATCGTGTCCGCCACCGAGCCGGAGATCCACTCGTCGACCTGCCGGATGCTCTCCCAGTACAGCCGCGCCGACGAGGCTCCCGCTCGCGGCAGCCAGTAGAGCATCAGGTTGTCGATCAGGTGATCGCGCGAGATGACGCTCTCCAGGTCGTCGTCGTGATCGGTCCAGGACCAGAACTTCTCGACGATCCAGGCAGCGAGCGCTGACGGCGAGTCGACCAGCGCGTACCCGATCGTCTGGGGCCGCGTGGCCTGCTCCCGCGAGTAACCGGATTCCCACTCGCCCGCCTGCTCGAGCGACGAGAGGGCGGCGCGCTCACGCTGGGTGAGGTCGTCGAACGTCGCCGGGTCGGGCGGCGCGAGCGGCGGCGTGAGGTGGATCCCGACGACGTGCTCGCGGTCGCGTTCGCCGACGAGGGCGCTGATGCTCGTGCCCCAATCGCTTCCCTGCGCACCGTAGCGCTCGTAGCCGAGCCGGCCCATCAGCTCGATCCATGCCTCGGCGATCCGTTCGATGCCCCAGCCCGGCCGCGTGGGCTTGTCGCTGAAACCGAACCCCGGGAGGGAAGGGCACACGACGTGGAAGGCGTCGAAGGCGTCGCCGCCATGAGCGCTCGGATCCGTCAGCGGTCCGATCACCTCGAGGAACTCGACGATGGAACCGGGCCAGCCGTGCGTCATCACGAGCGGAAGTGCGGCTGCGTCCGGCGAGCGGACGTGGAGGAGGTGGATCCCGAGCCCGTCGAACTCCGTGCGGAACTGGGGGAGCGCGTTCAGTCGGGCCTCGGTGGCTCGCCAGTCGTACTCATCCGCCCAGTACCGACAGAGCTCCTGGAGGTAGGAGAGCGGGACGCCCTGCGACCAGTCGTGGACGGTCTCGGGCTCGGGCCAGCGGGTGCGCCGGAGCCCCTCACGCAGATCCCGAAGCTCCTCGTCGGGCACGTCGATCCGGAACGGCTCGAGGCGTTCCGCGGGCGGCGTGGCATCCATGGGCTCGTCGATGGTCGCACGGTGCGACCCGGACGGAACGGGCCGGGCTCCGAAGGAGCCCGGCCCGTCGGCCGTCCGATCCGTGGGTGCGTGATCAGACGGCGCACCCGTGCGCGGCCAGGATCGCGGGGTTCGAGAACGCGTTGGCGCCCCCGGCGTAGCTGCCGTGCGCCGCCGTGCCCGACGACCTCGCTGACGAGACCAGTGCTCCGAACGAGGCGCCGCAGGCGTCCCTGATGTCGGCCCCCGGCGCCGCCTGAGCGGTGCCGGTGAGGCCGAGCATCAGCATCGCGGATGCCACCGTGACGATCACCCGCTTCTTCATCGCTACCTCCAAAGTGTGTCTTCGATCGATGGACTCCGGTCAGGCGGTCACGCGCGCGATCTCGCGATCGCGGTCGCGCCCCACCAGCTCGCCGAAGCGAACGGCGAGCCACACGGCCGAGAGGCCGACGAGACCGTAGATCACGCGGGTGAACCCGTTCGTCTCGCCGAACTCGAGGCCGGCGATCGTCGCGACGAGGTCGAACTCGGCCACGGCCACGAGTCCCCAGTTCAGCGCCCCCACGATCGCGAGCGCCAGCGTCAAACCGTCGAGCTTCTTCATCTTCCCCTCCCCTTCCTCGTGTCGAGGTTCTGTCGAGGGTCAAGATAGAAGCCCAGGGGAGTATCTGTCAAGAGATTGTCGAGATTCATGTCGAGATGTTGTACGGTTCGGCGATGGAGAGCAGGGAGGGGTACCTGCGGATCGGGGAGCTGGCTCGGCGGACGGGCACGTCGCCGGAGCTCCTTCGCGCATGGGAGCAGCGGTACGGGCTGCTGCGGCCATCACGTTCGGACGGAGGGTTCCGGCTCTACTCCGACCAGGACGAGACACGCGTCCTCCGCGCGAAGGCGCTGATCGCGCAGGGGCTCTCGGCCTCCGAGGCGGCGCGTCAGGCGCTCGCCCCGTCGGCGCCCGGCCGCGATGCGGACGGGGTGCTCGTCGAGGGCCTCACGATCGAGCTCGGGGACGCCCTCGATCGCTTCGACGAGGACGGTGCGAACCGTGCCTTCGATCGTCTGCTGGCGGCGTTCTCCCTCGAAACGGTGATGCAGCAGGTGCTCCTGCCGTACCTCCATCTGCTGGGGGACAGGTGGGCGTCCGGGGAGATCTCGGTCGCGCAGGAGCACTTCGCGTCCTCGCTGATCCGAGGACGGCTGCTAGGGCTGGCTCGAGGGTGGGGGACGGGGCACGCCCCGACGCTCCTCCTGGCATGCCCGCCGGGCGAGGAGCACGATCTCGGGCTGATCATGTTCGGCATCGCCGCGTGGCGGCGCGGCTGGCGGGTGACCTACCTGGGTCAGGACACGCCGTTCGACACGATCGAGAAGGCCGCTGCCGACGTGGAACCGGCGCTCGTCGTGCTGGCCGTGGCCGAGGGCACCGCCATCGCGTCCATGGACGAGCTCCGCCGGCTGGCCGACCGCGTCCCGGTCGCCGTCGGCGGCGGCATCAGCGTCGACGACGTGTCCGGCCTCGGGCTCCGGGTGTTGGAGGGTGACCCGATCGAGGCCGCCCGCGCGATCGACGCATGACGCTCGGGCTGCTGCGCGAACCAACGCGGTCGTCGGGAAGGTCATCAGTCGCGTTTCAGCAGACCGAGGTTCCAGGCGAGGGCGACACCGGCCACGATGGCGGAGATCCACGCGAGCCAGCCCGCGATGCGCCAACCGCGGTACGTCAACGTGGGCTCGATGAGATCGTCGTTCTCATCCACGAATACGGTGTGCCCGCTGGAGTCGGAGAAGTCGCACGAGTAGTTCGGGAAGGATGCGAAACCCAACCGACCGGGCGGCGCACCGCGGGCCTCGACCAGCACCAGGCCCTGCTCCGCTGCGTACGGGGCGCAGATCGACCGGGCGGCCGCGTCGTACAACGGATCGGAGACCCGGAACCCCAGGACGACCACGATCCCGAGCGCGAGGAGAGCCTTCACGGACCCGCGTTCACCGGGGGAATCCTCGCACGGTCGCGCACCCCACCAGCGCCCCTCGGTTCACCGGTGCGAGTGGCGTGCTTCCGGGAACGGCGCTGGTCGTCCGATACTTGTCGAGACGGGCGGCGACCGCGAGGATGCGCACTGGATCGACCCGAGACCCGCTACGCGACCACCGATGACGGCGTGCACATCGCGTACCAGGTCGTGGGGGACGGCCCCATCGACGTCGCGTTCGTGCACGCGCTCGTCTCGCATGTGGAGGTGTTCTGGGAGCTGCCGTCGTTCGAGCGATTCGTCCGCGAGCTTAGCTCGTGGGCGCGTGTGATCCTGTTCGACAAGCGCGGCGTCGGCATGTCCGACCGCCTCTCGATCACGCCCACGCTCGAGGCCCGGATGGACGACCTTCGGGCGTCCTCGACGCGGTCGGGTCCGAGCGGGCGCTCGTGATCGGGGACGCCGACGGTGGAGCGCTCGCGGCGATGTTCGCGGCGACGTATCCGGGCCGTACGCTCGGCCTCGTGCTCTGGACCGGCGGCGTCCGCATGGCGCAGGCGCCCGACTACCCGTGGGGGATGCCGGAGGACCAGTTCGAGCAACGGCTCCGGCAGCGGATGGAGCTCTGGGGCGACGCGTCCAAGGGGACCGAGACGGCCGCTATGACCTTCTCGGCGGCCGGGAACAGGCTCGCCGAGGATCCGGCGTTCGTCGACTGGCTGCTCCGGCTCCAGCGCTACGGTGCCGCGCCCGGGGACGTGGCCACGTTCAGTCGCGTGTGGTTTTCGACCGACGCGCGGAGTGCCCTGCCGGCGATCCAGGTGCCGAGTGTCGTGATGGTGCGCGAGGGGTGGCCGGCGGGCCGGATCGAGGAGTCCGAGTGGACGGCGGACCAGATCGCGGGCGCCCGGCTCGAGCGGCTCCCCGGCGACGAGGACGATCCGTACATCGGTGACGTCGTGGGAACGGCCGGAGCGATCCGCAGGTTCGCCGAGGCGATCAAGGAGGAGCACGCCGCGTTCGACCGGGTGCTCGCGACGGTCCTGTTCACCGGCTGTATCGCGCCGCATCCTGACGATCGCCGAAGTGTCGCTAGGTCGCTCGACGCGCGACGGCAAGCGCTCTGAGGACCAGCGAAACGGTTGACACCAGCGTGACCGCGATCAGCGTGAGGAGCGGCTGTCCCGCGATCGCTCCGATCGTGACGAGCAGAAGCCGGCCGTCGCGGCCCCCGAGGGCATACCCTGGTCCTCGTTCGACGGCCCCGCCTAGGCCGAGCGCCGCGATCCGATCCTTCGAGGCCATCGAGAGCAGCGATCCGGTGATCGCGGCGACCGTCAACCACACGACGAGCGGGCCGTCCGTTCGATCCAGGGCCCACACCCCGACGCCCGCCAGGATCGCGGCGTCCGCGAGTCGGTCCGCGATGCCGTCGAAGAACGCGCCGAGCGGCCTCTCGCGGAGCTGGAGACGCGCGAGCTCGCCATCCATCCCGTCCACGATCGAGGCCACGTGGACGAGCACGCCGCCGGCGACTCCCCAACCGCCGGCGAGTGCCCCCGCCGCGACGATCCCGAGCAGAAGCGCGAGCACGGAGACGAGGTCCGGGGCCGGCCGGAGTGCCGCGAGCGCGACCGAGAGCCGAGTCGAGATCGGGCGGTTCAACAGCCGCGACACCGGTCCGTCGGTTGGCTTCACGAGCGCGCGGCGAAGCATCCGCTGCGCGATCCGGACGTCCTCTCGCGTGTCCACGTCGTGCCACCAGGTCCCGGTCGGCAGGGGAACAACCTGCAGCCGCTGCGAACCCGCGAAAGACGTCACGGCCGCTGCGAGCGACGAATCGCCACTTCCCGCCGCGAGCCGTTGGTGGCGGAAGATCTCCGCAGGGAGGAGGAACGCGCCACAGTCGATCGTCGGGGCGTCGAGCTGCTTGCCGAACGCGATCGCTCGGCCGCCTTCGACGACGACTCGCGTTCCCTCGCCCCACGCCTGGGGCGGGGGTCGCTCGTCCACGAGTGCGGCCGCGTCACCAGCCGAAAGGAGTGCCTCCAGCGAGCCGGCGCCGAAGATGTGATCCACCGTGACGAGTGCGAACAGCTCCTCGTCCGCCACGTACGGCTCCGCCACCGCCAAAGACGCGCCGTTGCCCTTCTCCCAGCCCTCGGCGTGAACGGCGCGGACACGCCCGGGGGCGATCGCGTCCACGATCGCGGTGACCCCGTCGGCCTGATGCCCCACAACCACGACGACGTCCTCGATCCCACATGCGAGGAGCCCGCGCACGGCGCGCTCCACCAGGGTGAGCCCCCCGAGCCGGATCAGCGCCTTAGATCCGTTCCGGGTCAGGCCGGCCAGGCGCTCCGAGCGGCCGGCGGCCAGGACAACTCCCACGCGTGTCCGGGAGGCCGGCACGATGAGCGGCCTCGTGGCTGCGAACTCTTCGGCTGCTCGGCCGGCCATCGCTCCTCAGACGCAGATGAAAGATGCCGTGAAGGTAGTCTGAAGATGAACGGCCAGCAAAGCTGCACCGAGCGTATCGCTTGCTCGTCCGGAAGATGCCCGAGCGCTACGGCCCGCTCTTCACCGACGTCCAGGACGACCTCCCCGTACGTGTGGCCGGCGTGAGACGGACGGGCGGATCGTCCACCCGATCACGAGCAAGACCGCGTCGAGCCGGTTGCGGGAAGCCCGACCGGGGTATCCGCGCGAAGTGGAGATGCAAGAGACGGAGTCGGGACGTGGATCGCCCGTGCACCCTGACGCGACGGGCGCGATCCTGGTCACCGGAGCGAGTGGCTACATCGGAGGTCGCCTCGCCCAGCGCTTCGCCGATGGGGGCGTCGACGTCCGGGTCGCGGGACGCGATCCCGAGCGACTCACCGACCGATGGCCGGGCGTGGATGCGGTCGAGCTCGACGTGATGCGGCCGGACACGATCTGCCCTGCGACGGAAGGGGTCACGACCGCCTACTACCTGATCCATTCGATGGAGGAAGGCAGCTCGCCGTTCGAGGAACGAGACCGAACCGCCGCCACGAACTTCGCTCGGGAAGCAGCTCGGAGCGGTGTCGAGCGGATCGTCTTCCTCGGGGGTCTCGGGGACGACGAGGATCCCGACCTCTCTCCGCACCTCTCCAGCCGCCACGAGACCGGCCGACTGCTCGCCGAGCACGGCCCGGCGGTCCTCGAGCTCCGGGCCGGCATGGTGATCGGGGCCGGGAGCGCCTCGTTCCGGATGCTCGAGGATCTGGTGAGGCGATTGCCGGTGATGGTCACGCCCCGGTGGGTGGACACCCGCTCGCAACCGATCGCGATCGACGATGTGGTCGCCTACCTGGACGCGGCCCGTGAGGTGACCCTCGACGAGCCTCACACGATCGTGGAGATCGGAGGCGCCGACGTGCTGTCGTACCGGCAGATGATGCGGCGTCTCGGTGAGAGCCGCGGGCGTGTCCCGCGGATCCTGCCCGTCCCGGTGCTCACCCCATGGCTCTCCTCGCTGTGGTGCGGTCTCGTGACCTCGGTGCCTCCCTCCGTCGCCGGACCACTCATCGAGGGACAGCGGAACGAGACGATCGTGCGAGACGACACGGCGGCGCAGCTCTTCCCCGACATCCACCCGGTCGACTTCGACGAGGCCGTCAAGAGAACCCGCTCCGAGGCTGCGGCCGCCTAAGCCCAGTCTGAGCATGGCCCTAGAACGAGCCGGTGACGACCTCCCCGGCCGGCTCGTAGGTGCCCATGAACACACCGGTCGTGGAGACCTTCGAGTCGACGAGCCGCAGCGCGGCGGGGATCGTGCCGTCGGCGAACAGGCGCTTGCCCGAGCCGAGCACGGGGGGGAAGACCATGAGGTGATACTCGTCGACGAGACCATGGCGGATCAGCGTCTGGGCGAGGTTCGCGCTGCCGTGCACCTGCAGCTCCGGCCCGTCGTCTCCCTCCTTGAGCGCCGCAACGCCCTCGGCCGCGTCCCCCTCGATCAGAAGCGCCGGACCCCAGTCCAGCGAGGGGCGGCTTCGGGAGGCCACGTACTTCGTGGCGTTGTTGAACGGTACCCCGAGGGCTCCCTCGGGGGCGGTCGGCCAGTAGCCAGCGAAGATGTCGTACGTCCGGCGTCCGAGCAGGAGGTCGAAGGGCACGCTGAGCTCCGCGGTCTTGGCCTCGTTCAGCAGGTCGTCCCAGAGGGGCATCGACCACCCGCCGCGGGCGAACCCGCCGCTATCGTCCTCCTCGGGTCCGCCGGGGGCCTGCATGACCCCGTCGAGGGTCAGCATCGTGGTCACGATCAGCTTCCTCATCGCTCGTCTCCTTCCGGATGGACGGAGGGCCACAGGAAGGCTACTCGGGCTTCGGTTGCGGCTCCTGGTTCAGCAAGGTCTTCGACGAGGGTCGTCCGCCGCCTCGAGCATCTCCTCGAGCGACCCCCGCGGCGCTGCCCTTGAGCCGGATCCTGGTCGCGGCCAGCATCGCCTCGTGCCGCTAGACGAATGCCTTTCGCCGGGCCAGATGGACCGCGGAACGGAGCGCGCTCAACGCGGCTTCCGCTCGCCCATCGTCCCACTCCTCGACGGCCGCCTCGAGGTTCGCTCGGAGCTCTGCCGGGAGCGGCTGCTGTCGCTCGTCCAGCATGTCGCGTCCACACTTCACCGCCTCGGCGGTGTGCCCTCGTCGCAGCTCGACCCCGAGGAGTGGCCACAACGCCATCCACTCGAACGGGTAGTGGATCGGGAGGCTGCGCAGGAGATCGACGGCCGCTCGTGCATCGGTTGCGGCGTCCGAGTCACGACCGTTGCGACCGTGCACCCAGGAGCGGTTCGCGATGGCCATCGCCTCGTACTCGGGGAGCGACGCGGCGCGAGCAGCCTCGATCACCGGATCGATCGCACGTTCCACGGCGGTCGGATCGCCGCGCCGTCGGTGGGCGACCAGTCGGTACATCAGGCTCCGGGATCGAAGCACGACATCGCCCATCCGGTCGGCCTCGAGCTTCGTCGCATGCAACACGTCGGTCGCCTCGTCGGGCCGACCAGCCCACACGAGCGCGAAGCCCAGCTCGAATCGCGACCAGGCGACGCGCATGTCGTCGCCGAGCCGCTCCGCGGCGTCGAGCGCCGCCCGAGCCACCTCGACGGTCTCCTCCGACAGGACGTACCGCTCCAGTCGCATGCGGTAGGTGAGGATTGAGTCGAAGAACTCCACCCGCTGCAGCGGCGTCCCTCTCGACTCCACGATCGGCTGGACTCGATCTATCAGCTCGGTGTACGCCTCGAGGTCTCCGACCCAATAGAACACGGCCATCCTCGCGTCCTGGATGTCCAGCCAGGCGGTCATCGCCTCGGCGTGGTCGGGCGGCGCGGTTCGCGACGCCGCGAGCGCTTCCTCGGCCCTGTCGAGCTCGGCCAGCGCGTCGTCGTACCGATGGTCCGAGATCTCGACCGATGCGGCGTTCGTCCGGACCCTCGCCACCTTCACGCGATCTTCGGCAGGCACCACGCCGAGGGCACGTCGGTACGCCTCCCTCGCCTCCTCGAATCGACCCGTGAGGTCGAGGACCCCGGCTCGTCGAACGTGGAGATCCGCCTCGGCATCGACCCAGTCGTCGCCGTTCGCGCGATCGGGGATCTCGCGAACGGCGTCCGACGCACGCGCGTACCAGGAGAGCGCTTCCTCGTTGGCGAACGCCTCCCGAGCTCGGTCCCCGGCGGCCACGAGGTGCGGGACGGCGAGTTCCGGCTCACCCGCCTCATGGAGGTGGCGGCCCAGGATCCCGGCGACCTGATCGAGCCGTCCCTCGTAGAGCGATCCGATCGCGTCGGCCGCCTTCCGGTGCAGCTCGCGCCGTCGGCGCTTCAGGAGCGTCCCGTAGGCGGCTTCTTGGATCAGCGCGTGCTTGAAGCGGAAGCGGGCCTGGTCCGCGAGCCGCTCCGGGCGGATCAGGTCGATCGCTCCGAGTCCGTCCAGCGCCCCTGCAACGTCGGTCACCTCGCCCGTGAGTCGCCCGAGGAGGTCGCGATCGAACTCGCGCCCCAGCACCGACGCCGCCACCAAAACGTCCTTCTCGGTGGCCGTCAGACGGTCGATCCGCGCGAGGAGCACGCGCTCCACCGTGCGGGGCATCTCGGGACCACGGCCTTCCACGAACCGCCGGCGGGCGTAACGATCGGGAACAAGGCCGCCGCTCTCCTGGAGCGATCTGATCTGCTCC
>DASUPO010000111.1:0-7833 GCA_036281075.1 Actinomycetota bacterium
GATGATCGGAGCCGGGGCGCGCGCGTACGTTCCCAAGAGCGAGTCCACGGACGTGATCTTGAGCGCGATCCACCGGACGGCGCGGAACGGTCACTCTCCGGGTCGGCCTCGGCGCGCGAGGTCCGGGCCGTTGCCCGACCGTCGCCAGGAGCAACGATCGCGCGTCGAGCGTGCGCTGCGGACCGGCGGCGTGGTCTCGACCTTCCGCCCGATCGTGGACCTCGATACGGGATCGGTGGCCGGCGTGGAGGCGCATCCGAACGTGGCTGTCTTGCCCCAGCGCTCGTTCGACGCCTGGGTCGGCGACGCCGAGGCGGTCGGCCTGACCACCGAGCTCGAACTGACGGCGCTCCGCACCTCGCTCGCATCGCTGCCGTCGATCCCCGACGACGTCTTCCTCGAGGTCGAGATGAGCCCCCCGACGCTCTCCGTCCCTCGGCTCCGTCGCCTGATCACGGCGGCGCGAGCGCCACGACTGGTCCTGGCGATCAGCGAGCTCGACCATCCGGACGCGGATACGGCGAGCGCGCTGGCGCCGCTTCGCGAGCGCGGCGTGCGGCTGGCGTTCCGCGACGTCGGCACCGACGTCGCGGGGCTCGGCCGGCTCGCCGCGCTCGCTCCGGACTTCGTCCGGCTCGATCACGCCTTGACCGACGGGGTCGAGCACGACGAACTGAAGCACGCCCTCGTGGCCGCCGTCGTCTCGTGGGCCGGCGACCACGGCGCAGCCGTGGTCGCCGGGCACGTGTCCGGGCGCGCCCAGGCAGAGGAGCTGCAGGCCCTCGGCGTGCGGCTCGTCCAGGAGGAGATCGGACCGCCGCTGCACCGGTCCGATCTCGTCGCCGGCGCACTTCACCGAAGGGACGGGCCTTCGTGAGCAGGCGAGCCGCCGCCGTGTTCGCCGGCGCCATCCTGCTCGTGCTGGCGGCGCCGCTCGCGGGGCTCGCGGCGGAGCCGTGCGCGGCGCTCGACGTCACCTGCGGACTCGACGAACCGATCGACCCGCCGCCCGCTCCGGGAGCGGTCGACGACGTCCTCGACCCGGTGGACGACGTCCTCGACGACGGCGGCGACCCGGTGGATCCCGTGCTCGGCGACGTCGGCAGGGTCGTCGGCGACCTCCTCGGGGGCGGCGGCATCATCGAACCCCCCGGCGGCGGGGTCGTCGACCCTCCCGGCCGCGGCGTCCTCGACCCCCCCGGCGCCCGCGGGGACGATCACCCGACGGAGCCCGGCGGCGGACCGCGGAACGGGCGAGCCGAGCCGAGGACACTCCCTGCTCCCACGGGAGCGGGTTCGACGGCCGCGAGGGAGGGCAGCGGGTTCGGGACCGACATCATCGCGGCCGCGAGCGGGACGCGGGGCACGCCGGGCGGTTCGCAACTTTCCCCCGAGGGCATCGTCCAGGCAGCGGTCACCGGCGCGCTGCTGCTGCTCGCGCTCTTCGTCGTCACCGTGGGGTTCGTGCTGCTCCAGGACCGGATCGATCGCGGAGACCCGAAGCTGTCGATCGCCCCGGTCCGCGCCGACCTGGTGGCGTTCGAATGATCGCCGTCCCGCTCCGCGATCGGATCGCGCCCCGCCCGCACGAGCTGCTCTCGCTCGGCGAACGGTCGCGGTACCTGTTCGGTCTCCGCGTCGCGTTCGCGCTCTCCGCCGTCGTGTACGCGTTCGTCGCCCCGGACGAGATGTCGGCGTCGTTCGGTCTGGTCGTCGCGGGTTCCACGGCGTACCTCGCGCTCGCTTCCATCCCCCACGTCCTCGAGCGCCGATCCCGAGCGCTCGTGCTTCCCAGCCTGCGAGCGATGTTGCTGCTCGACGGCATCTTCCTGGCGGGCGTCGTGGCTGTCTCCGGGGGCGCGACCAGCCCGCTTCGGCTCCTCGCGCTCGGCCACGTCGTCGCGGTGATCCTGCTCTTCTCCTACCGCAGCGGCCTGAAGCTGGCGCTCTGGCACACCCTGCTGTTCCTCCTCGTCGTGTATTGGACGCCGTTCGCGCCGCTCGGCCCGACCTCGGGCCGGGCGATCACGTCGGCCGACGAGCGCACCGCGCTGATCACGATCGTCGGGCTCTGGCTGGCCGCGCTCGGGACGGCGACGTTCGCGGCCCTCAGCGAGCGGGAGCTCCGGCGGCAGAAGACCGATCTGGAGCGGCTCTCCGTCATGCTCACCGAGTTCGAAGGGGTCGATGGACCCCAGGCGATCGCCCAGGTCCTGCTGGACGAGCTCTGCGAGACGTTCGCGTGCCGGCGCGGCGTCGTGCTCGGGGGCGCGGACGGCACGCTGGGCATCCTGGCCGCGACCGTCGCCCCCGCCGAGGCCGAGGCGCTGCTCGGCATGGAGCCGCTCGTGTACCGCGCGCGATCCGAGCGCGCGATCCTCGCAGTCCGCGCGATCGACGCCGAGACGGACCCGGCGCTCGCCGCCTTGCTTCCGGACGCGAGGAACGTCCTCGTGATCCCGCTGCGCGTCGATCGCGGCCAGAGCGTCGGCCTCGTCGTCCTCGAGCGCGGCGGGCGCCAGCACGCGATCCGGCGCTCGGAGCTCGTGATGATCGAGCAGTTCGCGTCGCACGGCGCGTTCGCGCTGAACGACGCGTGGCTGTCCGACGAGCGGCGTCGCCGACTCGAGGAGATCCGCGCGCTGCAGTACCAGCTGGAGGCGATCAACGAGGACCTCGAGCGAACGGTCGTGGAACGGACCTCTGAGCTCCGGACCGCCGTCGCCCGCCTGGAAGAGACCGACGAGCAGCGCCGCCGGCTCCTGCACCACGTGGTGCGCGCCGGTGAGGAGGAGCGCCAGCGGATCGCCGGCGACCTCCACGACGATCCGGTGCAGAAGCTCGTCGCGCTGAAGATGCGCCTCGAGCTCCTGGGCCACTCGCATCCGGAGCTCGAGGACCTGCCGGAGGCTCGCGACGTGGTGCTGCTCTGCATCCACAGCCTGCGCCACATGCTGTTCGACCTCCGGCCACCCGTGCTCGACGAGCAGGGGCTCGCGGTCGCCCTCCGGTCGTTCCTGGAGAACGCGGAGGTGACGTTCGACTGGAGCGTCACCGACGAGCTCGAGGACGAACCATCCCCGCAGACCCGGCTGATCCTGTATCGGATCGCGCAGGAGGTCCTGACGAACGCCCGCAAGCACGCCGAGGCCGACGAGGTGCGGATCACGCTCGTCGACGCGGACGGCGGCGTGGCGATGGAGATCACCGACGACGGCGTCGGGTTCGAGCCGAGGGTGGCGGTCGTCGCCGCCCCCGGTCACTTGGGGCTCGTGGCGATCCGAGAGCGGGCCGAGATGGCGGGCGGTCGCTGCGAGCTCCACAGCCTTCCCGGGCAGGGCACCACGATCGACATCTGGCTCCCGATCGAGGCCGCCGAGGGTCACGAGACGATCGCGGCGACGATCGGCGAGCCGGCGATGGTCGCGCCGGAACACGAGCTGGACGGCGCGGTCCGATGACGCTCGAGGCCGTGCGGTCGGCGCTGACGGAGGTGATCTCCGTGCTGATCGTCGACGACCACGGCCTCGTCCGCGACGGCCTCCGCGCGCTCCTCCTCCACGAGGGGATCGAGGTCGTCGGCGAGGCCGGCAGCGCGACGGACGCGCTGCGCCTCGCCGCCGACCTCGCCCCCGACGTCGTCGTCCTGGACATCCGCCTCCCGGATCGCGACGGGGTCTCGATCATCGGGGAGCTGCGAGTCGTCGCGCCGGCGAGCCGTGTGCTCCTCTGCTCGGGGTCCCCCGACGGCTCGACGTTGTTCGAGGTCGCCCGCTCCGACTCCGACGGCTTCGTCGCGAAGGAGGCACCCAACGACGAGATCGTCTCCGCGATCCGCTCAGTGGCGGCCGGGTCGACGGTCGTGGGTCCCCGGTCCGCCGGCCTGATGTATCGAGGTCTGCAGGGACACGCGCCCGAGGTGGAGCGGATGGAACGCCTCTCCGGCCGCGAGCGCGAGGTCCTGGGCCTGCTGGGGCGCGGCATGACGAACCGCGAGATCGGCCGAGAGCTGTCGATCTCCGAGAAGACCGCGCGGAACCACGTGTCGCGGATCCTCCGGAAGCTCTCCCTGCGTCATCGGACCGAGGCCGCGGTCTTCGCGCTCCCGATGGAGCGCCACCTCGTCGGCTCGACGAGCGCCGATCCGATCCGAGGCTAGGACCGCCGCGGCGCTCAGGCCGGGCGGTGCGCGATGACCAGGTTCGCGGGGGTCTCGAAGATGATCCGGTCCTCTCGCCGATACGACTCGAGCACGTCCCGGGATTGCTCCTTCACCGCGTCGACGAACGCCGCGAACGCGTCCGGGTCTTCGAGGAACCCGTGAACGAGCGCGCCGTACGGGTATTCGAGGTTCTCCACGAACCCCTCGGCGGCGAAGTTCGCCATGACCATGGCGGTCGAGAGTTCGATCGACGAGAAGCCGGCTTCCTCGAGGAGCGACCGAAGCGGCTCGGCATCGCCCCACGAGAAGGGGAGCCGCGCGTCCTCGATCGTCAGTCCCAGTGGCGCCAGGTTGCGCGCCTCGACCTCGGAGAACCCCTTCCAGAAGGGCTGCCGGTCGATCCCCTGCCAGACGGCCGCGACGAACCGTCCGCCGGGAGCGAGGACCCGGAGCACCTCTGCCGCGGTCGCCGCCCGGTCCGGGAAGAACTGGAGTCCCTGCTGGCAGACCACGACGTCGAACGACGCATCGGGGAGGACGAGGGCCGACGCGTCCCCTTCGCGCCACTCGATCGTCGCTCCCTCCGGTGGAGGGAGGGAGCGGGCGACCTCGAGCATCGGCGGCGCCACGTCGACCCCGACGACGGTCCCGCTCGAGCCGACGATCGGCGCGACCGTCCGGGCCGCGATGCCGGTCCCGCACGCGAGATCGAGCACCCGCTCGCCTTCGCGCGGGGCGGCCAGGTCGACGACGAACCTCGTGAGCGGCACGAGGACCGCCGGGACGAGCACGGCTTCGTACACCTCGGGCGGGGTCGGCTTCGTCGGATCGGCGGTCATCGGTTCGTTCCCCTCTCGAATGTCGGTCCGCTCGGCGGCCGCGTGGGAACGGATGCTAGCGTCCCGGCGTGGCCGACCGGGTGCTCACGCTGCGCGAGCTGAACCGCGCGACGCTGGCCCGGCAGCTCCTGTTGGAGCGGAAGCGGCTGTCGCCAACGGCGGTGATCGAGCGGCTCGTGGGGATGCAGGCCCAGTCGCCGCGGGCGCCGTACATCGGCATCTGGACCCGTGCCACGGGCTTCCGTCGTCAGGCCCTGGAACGCCGGATCAGGAGCGGCGAGGTCCTCCGGGGGACCGTGATGCGACAGACGTTGCACCTGGTCACGCGACGCGACTACGGGCTCGTCCGGGCCGCGATGAGTGAGACGAACGTCCCATGGGAGTCGTCGGAGGCGAAACGTCTCGTACCGGCGATCCGCGCCCTCGCGACGACGGCTCCCGTGACCACCGCCGAGGGCCGCGCGTGGGTCGAGGGCGAGCACCGGCTCACGGGCTACGAAGCGCGTCGCGCCTGGCGGTACGGGCGCGTGGCGGCGCACGTCCTCCATCATCACGAGTCGGCGCTGTGGGATGCGGTCGCGGACGGGCGGTTCGTCGCGGTCGAGCAGCCCGAGCGGCACGACCCGACCGAGGCTCGCGCCGAGATGCTCCGTCGCTACCTGGCGGCGTTCGGACCCGCGTCCCGCCGAGACATCGTCGCGTGGAGCATGATGCACGTCCCCGAGATCGATCGGGCGCTTCAACGGCTCGAGCCGCTTCGCCGGTTCCGCGGCGAGGACGGGCGGGAGCTCCTCGACGTGCCGCGAGCGCCGCTCCCGGATCCCGACAGCCCGGCCCCGGTCCGGTTCCTGCCCAAGTGGGACAACGTCCTGCTCGCGTTCAAGGACCGGACGCGCGTGCTCCCCGAGGAGCACCGCAAGACGGTGATCCGGATGAACGGCGACGTGGCGCCGACGTTCCTCGTCGATGGGATCGTCGCGGGGATGTGGCGAGTGGAGGACGGCCGGGTCGTCATCGAGCCGTTCGCCCCGCTCCCGCGTCCGGCCCGCCGCGAACTCGACGACGAGGCCGGTCGCCTGGAGGCGTTCCTCGCTTAGTCCTCGTCGTGCCGAGGTGACCGATCGGAGCGCTCGACGCCGTACGGCGCCGGCCTGACCCAGACCCAGTGGTAGATGCTCCAGCCGATCAAGGCCTGGGCACCGAGGATCCGAACGATCGGAGAGACCTCACCACCGGTCGCCGCGACGCTCACGATCGCGATCCCCGTGACGATCGCGATGACTCCGAAGATCACCTGACCCGTCCGGTGCATGTCGTGCTCGTACCCCGGATGGGCGAGGAACGAACGAGGCGTTCGGTGCGGGTGCTAGATCTGTTGCTGATCGACGCGGGCGAGGAAGGCGACGGTCCGCTCCGTGAGCAGCGTCGCCGCCTGCTGGTCGTAGTCCTCCGAGCTCGGGTCGGCGAACAGGTGGCCCGACCCCGGGTAGAGGAACAGCTCGCCGTCCTCGGCCTCCTCGACGAGCGCCTTGGCGGCCGGGATGTCCTCTTCCGCGTACGGATCGTTCTCCATGATGTGGATCTGGAGCTGAACGCCCGGAGGCCAGGGGCCGCCGAACTCCGAGGACGGGATGCCCGAGTGGTACAGGAGTGCTCCCTTCGCGCCCGGTCGGGTCTGCGCCAGCTCCTGCGTCGGCATCGCGCCGAGCGAGAAGCCCGCGTAGACGACGTCGGCCGGCAGGTCCGCGGCCGCGTCGGTGCCCCGCTTGCCGACCACGTCGAACCCGACCTCGCGCGCGTGCGCGACCCCGCCGTCGACCGTGTCGAAGGTCTTCCCCTCGAACAGGTCGGGCGTGTGGACGGTATGGCCGGCCGTGCGGAGCTGCTCCGCGAAGGCGAGGAACCCTGAGGTCTGTCCGAGCGCGTGATGGAACAGGAGGATCGTCGTCATGGGGGCACCGTACCAACGGTCGCCGACGCACTCCCAGCCGCCTTGTCTGGGGCGGTCCGCCCGCCTAGCCTGGGCGGGTGACGGTCGAGCACACGATCGCGGTGGCGTTCACCTGGTTCATGTACCTCCAGGTCGCGCTGCTGATCGGGGCGATCGTCTACGGGAACCTGTACGCGATCCTGCACGCCTGGCGGAGCGGACGCACGCTCTGGTGCGGCGTCCTCGCGGCGCTGTTCCTCTCGGCGGGCGGGATCGCGACGCCCTTCTACCTGATCCTGTTCCACGACGAACCGATGCCGCGCGCCCATGCCCGATGGGGGCGCGCGCTCGCGTAGCCATCGACCCGCCCGATGACCGACGAACGCACCCGCCTATGGGGGTTCCGCCGTGTCGCCACGCGCTACCTGAACCCGATCACGCGCCCGTTCGCCGGGTGGCTCCCAGGATTCGCGATCCTGACGCACGTCGGTCGCACGACCGGACGGACGTACCGCACGCCGATCAACGTGTTCCGACGAGGTGACGACTACGTGTTCTTCCTCACGTACGGGCCGGAGGTGCAGTGGGTGAAGAACGTCGTCTCCTCGGGGCGCGCCACGCTTCACACACGCGGCCGAGACGTGAACCTCGTCGACCCGCTCCTGATCGAGGATCGCGAACGCCTCCTCGCCCCGGCGATCGTCCGGCTGGTCGGCCGGGCCATCGGGGCGACCCACTTCGTCCGGATGCGAGCCGCGTGACCGAGGGATCGCCCGGTTCGCCGCACGACGACGGGTTCTTCGACGAGGCGGTCGCGGCCCGGTACGACGAGTCGGACGCCGAGATGTTCGACGCGGCGGTCGTCGATCCGGCCGTCGACTTCCTGGCGAAGCTCGCCGGCG